>NZ_VXCZ01000010.1:0-223303 GCF_052850795.1 Pseudomonas sp. 910_23
GCTTCGATGAACTGAAGCAACTTGCTGCCTAAAACTACGCAACTCATTGTTTACCAAGGAGTTTTTCGCTTCGACTGCGCCGGAAGTGGGGCGAATTATAGGCTTCCAGAATCTGCCGTCAACTCTTAATTCTGCTTTTCTATCAATTAGTTAGAATTGATTAAAAAACCACCACCACTTATAGGAACGCCATGAGTGCCCTCTATATAGAAGGAATCATTCAGACGATGCCCGCCTCCTTCAACGCAGCCACATTAGCTGCCCCTAACCCCAAAATCCCCTGCAGCACCTGAAGCGTGTGCTCCCCCAGGAGAGGTGGTGCATTTCGATATTCCACTGGCGTCTTGGACAAGCGTATCGGGCTGGCAACCTGAGGCACCATCCCCGCCAGCGCATGGGGAAGCTCCATCGCCAGGCCGCGCGCCTGGACCTGAGGATCGGAGAAAACTTGCGCCAGATCATTGATCGGTCCACACGGCACGCCCACTCGCTCCAATTGCGACACCCACTCAGCCGTTGTCTTGAAGACAGTCGCCTGGCGGATCAACGGAATCAGCGCAGCACGGTTGGCCACTCGCGCCTGGTTAGTGGCGAAACGCGGGTCATCCCCCCATTGCGGCTGCCCAGCAACTTCAGCGAACTTGCGGAACTGGCCATCATTACCCACCGTCAGGATGAAATCACCATCAGCCGTAGGAAAGTCCTGATACGGCACGATGTTCGGATGCGCATTGCCCAGGCGTTTTGGCGAGACTCCGGTGGTCAGGTAATTCATCGCCTGATTAGCCAGACAAGCCACCTGCACATCCAGCAGCGCCATATCGATATGTTGCCCACCGCCATCATGATCGCGGTGAGCCAACGCTGCCAGGATCGCGACGGTCGAATAGAGTCCCGTGAGAATATCGGTCAATGCCACACCGACTTTCACCGGCCCTTCGCCCTCATCACCTTCAGGCCGGCCGGTCAGGCTCATCAACCCACCCAGCCCTTGAATCATGAAGTCGTAGCCGGCACGCGCGGCATAAGGCCCCGTCTGCCCAAAGCCCGTGATCGAGCAGTAGATCAACTCAGGATTTATCTCCTTGAGCGACTCGTAATCCAGCCCATAAGCCGCCAGACCACCCACTTTGAAGTTCTCGATCAGGATGTCTGACTTGGCCGCCAGATCACGCACCAGTTTCTGCCCTTCAGGCTTAGTGAAGTCGATGGTCACCGATTCTTTATTTCGGTTGGCGGACAGATAGTACGCCGCCTCACTGGTATTTTCGCCGTATGCGTCCTTGAGGAAGGGCGGCCCCCAGGCGCGCGTGTCATCACCGCTGCCTGGCCTTTCGACCTTGATCACCTCGGCCCCAAGGTCCGCAAGAATCTGCCCGGACCAAGGGCCCGCCAGTACACGCGATAAATCCAGTACCCGCAGGTGGGAAAGCGCGCCCATGTCCGTGCTCCTATTAATAGAACGCCTGAAGACCGGTCTGTGCGCGCCCAAGAATCAAGGCATGCACGTCGTGGGTTCCCTCATAGGTATTGACCACTTCGAGGTTGACCAGGTGGCGCGCCACCCCGAACTCGTCGGAGATGCCGTTGCCGCCCAACATATCGCGGGCCATGCGGGCGATGTCCAGGGACTTGCCACACGAGTTACGCTTCATGATCGATGTAATCTCGACCGCTGCGGTCCCCTCGTCTTTCATCCGCCCCAGACGCAGGCAACCTTGCAGAGCCAAGGTGATCTCGGTCTGCATATCGGCCAGCTTCTTCTGGATCAACTGCGTTGCAGCCAATGGCCGACCAAACTGCTGACGATCCAGGGTGTACTGGCGCGCGGTATGCCAGCAGAACTCAGCAGCCCCCAACGCCCCCCAGGAGATACCGTAGCGCGCCGAATTCAGGCAAGTAAAAGGCCCCTTCAAGCCACGCACATCCGGAAAAATGTTCTCGTCCGGCACAAACACGTTATCCATGACAATTTCGCCGGTAATGGACGCTCGCAAGCCGACCTTGCCGTGAATCGCCGGGGCGCTAAGGCCCTTCCAACCTTTTTCCAGGACGAAACCACGGATATCGCCTGCATCATCTTTGCCCCACACCACAAACACGTCGGCTATCGGGCTGTTGGTGATCCACATCTTCGCGCCGGTCAGGCTGTAGCCGCCATCTACCTTTCGCGCACGGGTAATCATCGCGCCCGGATCAGAACCATGGTTGGGTTCGGTGAGCCCGAAACAGCCAATCCATTCGCCGGACGCCAATTTCGGCAGGTATTTTTGTTTTTGCGCCTCGGTGCCGAACTCATTGATCGGCACCATGACCAGTGACGACTGAACACTCATCATCGAACGATAGCCGGAGTCGACACGCTCCACCTCACGCGCAATCAGCCCGTAGCTGACGTAGTTCAAGCCGCTGCCACCGTACTGCTCGGGAATCATCGCCCCCAGCAAACCGGTTTCTCCCATCTCACGGAAGATAGCGGGATCAGTCTTTTCATGACGGAAGGCTTCGAGCACGCGAGGGGCCAGCTTGTCCTGAGCAAACTGCTCGGCACTGTCACGCACCATGCGCTCCTCTTCAGTGAGCTGTTGATCCAGCAGCAGTGGATCGATCCAGTTGAAGCTTGCCTTGCCAGCCATGAATAAGTCCTCGCGGATAAAAACGGAAGTCGTGATTCAGACTAGGCCGGCCACGCGCAGAGGGCAAACGAGGTTTCTGCATAGGGTTGTGCTAATTTCTCACTCCGTAATACTCGAAAAGCCCATAAATGCGCCTTATCTGTGAGGGCAACGTACATGCGCAGGAAAATCCCCAGCACCACCGCGCTTATCAGCTTCGAAGCGGCAGCCCGTCACGAAAGCTTCACCAAGGCGGCACATGAGCTTTCCATCACCCAAGGCGCTATCTGTCGACAGATCGCCAGCCTTGAGGAGTTTTTAAGTGTCGAACTGTTTCGCCGCTCGCGTCGCGGGGTGAAGCTGACAGAGGCAGGGCTCTCTTACAGCCGCAGAGTTGCTACACAGCTGGACGCCGTAGAGCGCGACACCCTCTCGGTCATGGGTCAGCAGGGCACCAACGCCATCGAGTTGGCGGTGGTACCGACCTTCGGCACGCAATGGCTGATTCCACGCCTCAAGGACTTTCAGGACCGGCACCCGGAAGTGACCGTGAATCTGACCAATCGGACACGCCCGTTCCTGTTCGCCGACACCGCGTTCGACGCCGCGATCTACTTCGGCGATGCCGATTGGTCCGGCACAGAGTCACACCGGCTGATGGGAGAAAACCCTGTCCCGGTGTGCAGTCCACACTTACTTGCAGGCCGCGCGCACTTAACTCCTCAAGAGATCGCCGAATTGCCACTGCTACAGCAGACAACACGCCCCTATGCCTGGCGTCAGTGGTTCAACGCGCAACAGCTGAGTCTGCCTCGCGACATGACAGGCCCTCGATACGAGCTATTCTCGATGTTGTCCCAAGCGGCTATGCATGACATGGGCATCGCACTGATACCTCCCTTCCTCATCCAGCGCGAGCTGAAGGAGCAGCGACTGGTGATTGCGAGCACCGAAACGCTAAGCAGCGAAAAGGCGTACTACCTCATGATTCCCGATAAAAAAGTCGAATCGGCCTCGCTACACGCATTCAAGGACTGGCTGATTGAACAATCAAAGCGCTACAACCCCGGCATTTAAAGGATAAAGCTGCCTTGTTGACCCTGTAGTCAGGTTAATTTGAATCCTACAGATATACGTATATGTCGCATTTAGACAGTCTGTACCGGTTGAGCAAAAACAAGGCTCAAAGCCATGATCTACAGGGCTTGTAGCGACTAATACCAGCCTATAAGCGACCATTCACATCGGCGATTGGAAAACATCGAGTAAATGCCCTTGAGCCTTTAAAGACTTGTATTTAAAGAGGTTATTCAAGGCGGTTGCGACAATCAGTCACAGGGTGACTTGTAGTTAATTTTTCGTCACCCGTCATAATCTCTTGAAGGCCGTAAAGTTCGCCTGCAAAATGCCGCGCCCCGCTGTCATTTCAGCGGGATCGTGCTGATCGGTCGCCCCAGTTGCGCCACTCGCGGTGCACTGGCCTTTTTACAAAAAGATCAAAAGCAAAAAGATCATGCAGGAGATTTGACGTGCACATTGGTGTTCCTCTCGAAACCCAGACCGGTGAAACGCGGGTGGCTGCCACCCCGGAAACCATCAAGAAGCTGATCGGCCAGGGCCATAAGGTCACTGTACAAAGCGGTGCAGGCATCAACGCCAGCATCGTCGACAGTGCTTATGAAACGGCAGGCGCAACCATTGGCAGTGCCAGCGATGCGTTCGGCGCCGAGCTGATCCTCAAGGTGGTTGCCCCCAGCGACAGCGAACTGGCGCTGATCAAAAGCGGCACCGTATTGGTGGGCATGCTCAATCCGTTCAGCAACGAAACCATCGCCAAGCTTGCCGAATGCGGCATCACCGCCTTCGCCCTCGAAGCCGCGCCGCGCACTTCACGGGCCCAAAGCCTCGATGTGCTGTCTTCGCAAGCCAATATCGCCGGTTACAAGGCTGTGTTGCTGGCCGCTCATCACTACCCGCGCTTCATGCCGATGCTGATGACCGCCGCCGGCACTGTGAAAGCTGCGCGCGTGTTGATCCTCGGCGCCGGTGTCGCGGGCCTGCAAGCTATCGCCACGGCAAAACGCCTGGGCGCGGTCATCGAAGCGTCCGACGTCCGTCCGGCGGTAAAAGAGCAAATCGAATCCCTGGGCGCCAAGTTCGTCGACGTGCCCTACGAAACCGATGAAGAGCGTGAATGCGCCGTCGGTGTCGGCGGCTACGCGCGCCCGATGCCCACCAGCTGGATGCAGCGCCAGGCCCTGGCCGTGCACGAACGCGCGAAGCAGGCCGACATCGTCATCACCACCGCACTGATCCCAGGCCGCAAGGCGCCTACCCTGCTTAGCGCCGATACCGTCGCGCAGATGAAACCCGGCTCGGTGGTCATCGACCTCGCCGCAGCTCAGGGCGGCAACTGCCCGTTGACCGTCGCTGACCAAGTCGTGGTGGAAAACGGTGTGATCATCTGCGGCCCGACCAACCTGGCAGGCGCTGTCGCCGCAGATGCCTCGGCCTTGTACGCGCGCAACCTGCTGGACTTCCTGAAGCTGGTCTTCACCAAGGAAGGGCAGTTTGAAATCAACCTCGAAGACGACATCGTCGCCGCGTGCCTAATGTGCCGCGACGGCCAAGTCATCCGCAAAAACGCCTAAGCAGGGATTCAGACGATGGAAGAGCTTATCTCCCCCGGTATCTACAACCTGATCATCTTTGTGCTGGCGATTTATGTCGGTTACCACGTGGTCTGGAACGTTACCCCCGCGCTGCATACGCCATTAATGGCAGTGACAAACGCGATTTCCGCGATCGTGATTGTGGGCGCCATGCTGGCCGCCGCCCTCACCGTGACGCCGTTGGGCAAGACGATGGGCACCCTGGCGGTAGCTTTAGCTGCGGTTAACGTGTTCGGCGGTTTCCTGGTTACGCGTAGGATGCTTGAGATGTTCAAGAAGAAAGCGCCCAAAGCTGTGAAAGAAGAGGTGCAGAAGTAATGAGCATGAATCTGGTGACGACGCTCTACCTGATCGCGTCGATCTGCTTCATCCAGGCCCTCAAAGGGCTGTCGCACCCCACCACCTCCCGACGCGGCAACCTGTTCGGCATGCTCGGCATGGCACTGGCGGTGCTGACCACCGTAGGCCTGATCTATAAGCTCGGCGCGGAGCTGGCCACCGCCGGTATCGGCTACGTCATCGTCGGCCTGCTGGTCGGCGGCACGGCCGGCTCGATCATGGCCAAACGCGTAGAGATGACCAAGATGCCGGAGCTGGTGGCGTTCATGCATAGCATGATCGGCCTGGCAGCGGTGTTTATCGCGATTGCAGCGGTCGTCGAGCCGCAATCCCTGGGTATCGTCAAACACTTGGGCGATTCGATCCCGGCCGGTAACCGCCTGGAGCTGTTCCTCGGTGCCGCCATCGGTGCTATCACCTTCTCCGGCTCGGTGATCGCATTCGGCAAGCTGTCGGGTAAGTACAAGTTCCGCCTGTTCCAAGGCGCACCGGTACAGTTTGGTGGGCAACACAAGCTGAACCTTGTGCTCGGCTTGGCAACCCTGGGCCTGGGCCTGGCGTTCATGTTCACCGGCAACCTCACTGCGTTCGCGCTGATGCTGGCCCTGGCCTTCGTGCTGGGCGTGCTGATCATCATCCCGATCGGCGGCGCCGACATGCCGGTAGTGGTATCGATGCTCAACAGTTATTCCGGCTGGGCAGCGGCGGGCATTGGTTTCTCGCTGAACAACTCGATGCTGATCATCGCCGGCTCCCTGGTCGGCTCCAGCGGCGCGATCCTGTCTTACATCATGTGCAAGGCGATGAACCGCTCCTTCTTTAATGTACTGCTGGGCGGTTTCGGCAATACGCCAGACGCCGGTGCAGCAGCTGGCTCGAAAGAAGCTCGGCCGGTGAAGTCCGGCTCGGCCGACGACGCTACCTTCCTGCTGACCAACGCCGACACGGTCATCATCGTGCCGGGCTATGGCTTGGCCGTCGCACGGGCACAACACGCGCTTAAAGAGCTGACCGAGAAGCTCACCCATCGCGGCGTCACCGTGAAGTACGCGATCCACCCGGTGGCGGGCCGTATGCCTGGGCATATGAACGTGCTGCTGGCCGAGGCCGAAGTGCCTTACGACCAGGTGTTCGAGATGGAAGACATCAACTCTGAGTTCGGCCAGGCTGACGTGGTGCTGGTGTTGGGCGCCAACGATGTGGTCAACCCGGCGGCCAAGAACGATCCGAACTCACCGATTGCCGGTATGCCGATCCTCGAGGCGTTCAAGGCCAAGACCATCATCGTCAACAAGCGCTCGATGGCCAGCGGCTATGCAGGCCTGGATAACGAGTTGTTCTACCTGGACAAGACCATGATGGTCTTCGGTGATGCCAAGAAGGTCATCGAAGATATGGTCAAAGCCGTCGAATAACACTGCGCCAGCGCAATACCCGAAACCCTGGCCTCACGTAGGCTGGGGTTTTTTATGAGCGGATGAAACCCGACCAAAGGCTCTAAATCGCCACCTGGCATTCGACCATGGTAGCGGGCCGAAACTTTTTGAAATCACTACACTGCCCACCTTGCTTCCGTAGCCTGAGATAACAATTCATGTACCGTGATCGTATCCGCTTGCCTTCGTTGTTGAACAAGGTCATGAGCGCGGCAGACGCCGCTGCACTGATCGAGGACGGCATGACCGTCGGCATGAGCGGCTTCACCCGCGCCGGTGAAGCCAAGGCCGTCCCCCACGCCCTGGCCGAACGCGCCAAGACTTCGCCCCTCAAAATCACCCTGATGACCGGCGCCAGCCTGGGCAACGACCTGGACAAGCAACTGACTGAAGCTGGCGTACTGTCGCGACGCATGCCGTTTCAAGTCGACAGCACGCTACGCAAAGCGATCAATGCTGGCGAGGTGATGTTTATTGACCAGCACCTATCGGAAACCGTCGAGCAACTGCGCAACAACCAGCTCAAGTTGCCGGACATTGCGGTAATCGAAGCGGTCGCCATCACTGAACAAGGGCACATCGTGCCCACCACGTCCGTAGGCAACTCAGCCAGCTTCGCAATTTTTGCCAAGCACGTGATCGTCGAGATCAACCTCGCGCACAATCCGAACCTGGAAGGGCTGCATGACATCTATATCCCGACCTACCGGCCGACGCGCACGCCTATCCCGCTGGTGAAGGTCGACGACCGCATTGGCAGCACTGCGATTCCGATCCCGCCAGAGAAAATCGTCGCTATCGTGGTCACTAACCAGGCCGACTCTGCCTCAACCGTGACGCCGCCCGACGATGACACTCAAGGCATCGCCAACCACCTGATCAACTTCCTCAAGCAGGAAGTTGACGCCGGACGCATGACCAACAAACTCGGCCCGCTGCAAGCCGGGATCGGCAACATTGCCAACGCGGTGATGTGTGGCTTGATCGATTCGCCCTTCGAAGATCTGACGATGTACTCGGAAGTGCTGCAGGATTCGACCTTCGACCTGATCGACGCCGGTAAGCTGAGCTTCGCCTCCGGCAGCTCGATTACCTTGTCGGAGCGCCGCAATGCCGACGTTTTCGGCAACCTGGAGCACTACAAGGACAAGCTGGTACTGCGCCCACAGGAAATCTCCAACCATCCTGAAGTGGTGCGCCGCCTGGGCATCATCGGTATCAACACCGCGCTGGAGTTCGATATCTACGGCAACGTCAACTCCACCCACGTCTGCGGCACGCGGATGATGAATGGCATTGGCGGCTCCGGGGACTTCGCGCGCAACGCGCACCTGGCAATCTTTGTCACCAAATCGATTGCCAAGGGGGGCGCGATTTCCAGCGTGGTGCCGATGGTCAGCCATGTGGACCACACCGAACATGACGTGGACATCCTCGTCACCGAAGTGGGCTTGGCCGATCTGCGCGGCCTGGCACCGCGGGAGCGTGCGCGGGTGATCATCGACAACTGTGTGCATCCGGCCTACCGCGACGCGCTCAATACTTACTTCGAAGCCGCCTGCGCCATCGGTGGGCACACGCCGCATATCCTGCGCCAGGCACTGAGTTGGCACATCAACCTGGAAGAAACCGGGCATATGCTCAAGGCTTGATGAATACAGATCCGAGCTGATGCAACTACAGTTTCATCAGCTCGGCAGCCTAGCCAGTGTCCATGCAAAAAACTGTACTACTGTACCGCTCATTTCCTACTTAAATATCCCACAACTCATCTTGAAAACACCCATTTCGCACCTTTTAGGTGCGCACAGGTACAGTTGCCCCATTTCCGTACCGTACAGCCGTATTAAACAGTTAACTGGCCCCTCACAATACAGGTGAACTGTATCTAGAGAGTCTTGCGCCGGAGGAGGATCATTGGCATCAGTTAAACCACTACCTAATCCCGCCACAAGCGGAAGGATGTCATCATGGAACGTACACTCAGTTCCGAACTGTTCTTCGAAGAGAAAGCTGTAAACACCAACGCTTCCCTGCCTTTGCGCGTTCTCGCCAACCTGATGTTGTGGCAGCGCCGCATCTCCAGCCGCCACCAATTGGCTCGCCTGGATTCGCGTCTGCTGGCTGACGCCGGTATCAGCGAAGCTCAACGCTACGAAGAGCTGAGCAAGCCGTTCTGGCGCTAAGCAGCGCCCGCTGGCCCTGACCCACCGGGTCCACCGCCAGCACTCTGATTTGTTAAAGCAAAGCCCGCCCCGGGTAACCGGAGGCGGGCTTTGTTGTTTCTGCGAAAGGGCATTGAATCAGTAGGATTTCTATCTACAGGTACAGTTTTAATAAACTCATTATTAACCAGTACAGTTAAATTACAGGCTTCCTGTTGCACCGGTCCAAGCCTAATATCCACTCACCACGTGGCGAACCCTGTAGAGCGAGCGTCTGATGCTCAACAGTCCCAGTCCGTCTCACTGTGGCCGCGTCGCGCCACCTTATTTCGTCTACAGGAGTTACCCCATGTCCCGCCTTCGCCTGCTGTGCACCGCCGCTGTGCTGACCCTGGCCGCCAACGCTAACGCGAGCAGCTTCATCATGACCACCGACTCGATCGTTGGCGCCCTGAAAGCCACTTCCGACGCCACCTCCGATGCGACCTCCTCCCTGCGCGACAATAAGGTCGTACAGGCCGCCCGTGATGACGCAGCCAGCTTCGTCGCCAGCGAAGGCGCTATCCGTGGCGTGAAACTGGAAAGCGCCCTGGCCCACATCCGCCAGCAAGCGCCGCAACTGGCCATCGCTACCGATGCACAGCTGGCACAGGCAATCCTGGCGATCTGATCTGCGGCAACAGACGGGAGCGCCTGCCGCTCCCGAATGCCTCGGCGCTGGCCCTCGCCTGGTCATTGCGCTAGCCTTGGCGCTCGTTTTCAGTTGTCGAGTCCCATGGCTTTTTCATACCGCCTGTTGATTGTTCCCGTACTGTTTTGCGCCTGCTGGTCACCCTTGGCTTTGGCCATGGATGTGTCCACCCAGAGCACCGTTGTCAGCGTGTATGCCACCGGCAAGGTGACCTCTGCGCCGTTCGACAACAAGTTGGTGATGGCCGCTCAGGATGATGCTGCCGCTTTCATTGCCACTGACGGCCAATGGCGGGGCGCACGCCTGGAGTCCGCGCTGGATTATCTGCGCCACAGTCGGCCAAAACTTCATGCGAGCGACCTTGAACTGGCGCAAGCAATTCTCGTCCAATAGTTATCTTTGTATTTCGGAGTCACTCGATGCGTAGCCCGTTGATCGTCGCCGCCCTCGGCCTGCTGTTTTTGGTCGATGTCGCCCAGGCGCAAACCTTGAAGGCCACCAGCAACATCATCGTGCGTGCGTCGGCGCGCACCATTGATTTCACCTCAGACACCACCACGTCCATCCGCGACTCCAAAATCGTGCGCGAAGCCCACGACGACGCCGCCAGCTTCGTAGCCACGAATGGAGAGATCCGTGGTGCCCAGCTTGAAGCTGCGTTCGATACCCTTCGCACCCGCGTGCCAGAAGCCCGTGATGCCAGCGACCAGACCCTCGCCGAAGCTATCCTCGCTCTGTGAGGCGCATCAAAACCTGGCTCCTGGCCGGGGTTGTGCTGTTGTGTGCAAGTACAGCCCAGGCCAGCCTGCAACTGCGGCTCAAAACCGATGGTTTGAGCCCGGCCGAACAGCAGGCCAGCCAGGCATTGCTCGATGAAGCGCTGCGCGCCTTGCCGCCACGTTTTGTCGAGCAATTGGATCGGAGGATTGATGTCGGCTGGACCGACAATATGCCTGAAAATGCCTATGGCCAGGCGTCCCTGGTGTCCGAGCTGGACCTTAATCAAAACCTGCTCGCCAGCCTGACCGACGGCAGCGCCGCCACCCTCAAAACCAATCGCCCCCACGGCACAGTGCGCAAGGAATTGCTCGCCACGGTGCTGCATGAACTGACCCACATCTATGACCGCGCACGCCTGTGGCCCAAAGACGAGCGCGCACTGATCCAGCGTTGCAGTCGCCAGAACAACATTACCGGCTTGATCGGCCTGCCCGATCAATGCCGTGGCCAGAACGACCGGCGCTTCACCCTCAGTGATGATCCCCGCCTGCTGGACCTCGCCGGCTGGCCACAATATGTCGGCCGCCGCGGCGAGCGTGAACAGCATAACAATCAGGTGGTGCGCAGCCCGGACATCTACGAAACCACCAGCCCGTTGGAGTTCGTGGCGGTCAACATGGAGTACTTCCTCCTCGACCCCAGCTACGCCTGCCGACGCCCCGCGCTGTTCCGCTATTACAAGGAACATTTCGGCTGGGCGCCGCCCGAACAGCAACCCTGTGCCAAGACATACCCGTTCCTGAACGCCGGCAATGACTTCGCCAAGACGCCACTGGGGCAAATAGACCCGGAGCGGGTGTATGAAATCGACTACCTGCTCGCCGAAGCCAACCAGAATCTGGTGAGCCGCTGGGGCCATAGCATGCTGCGGCTGGTGATCTGCGCGCCAGGTCGCCCGCGTGGCCCTGACTGTCGGCTGGATCTGGACCGCCACCTGGTGCTGTCCTACCGCGCCTTCGTCGGTGACGTACAGCTGTCGAGCTGGGATGGCCTGGTGGGCAAGTACCCGTCGCGATTGTTCGTATTGCCGCTGGCCCAGGTCATCGATGAATACACCAAGACCGAATTACGAGGCCTGGCGTCGGTACCGCTGAAGCTCAACCGCCAGGAAATCAACGACACCGTCGAGCATGCGGCTGAAATGCACTGGAGCTATGACGGCAACTATTTCTTTATCTCCAACAACTGTGCGGTTGAAAGCCTGAAACTGTTACGCAGTGGCAGTGCCAACCCGCAACTGACCGGCCTGGACAACATCACCCCCAACGGTTTGCTGCAAGTGCTCAGCGCACGTGGCCTGGCCGATACCAGCGTATTGAATGACAAGCGTGAGGCGTTGCGCCTGGGGTACCACTTCGACTCATTCCGCGAACGCTACCAGGCGATGTTCGATGTACTGCGCAAGCGCCTGCCGATCAAGCAGACCCAGGTCGAAGACTGGCTGGCCCTGGATGCGCAAGCGCGCCGCCAGTGGTTCAGCCAGGCCGACCTGCGTACCAGCGCTGCGTTGTTGTTGCTTGAACAAGCCAGCTATCGCAAGCAACTGATGCTCGCTCAGGACGAAGTCAAACAGCGCTATCTCAATGCCCGCGAGCTGAAAAATGGCGGCATGGAGAAAGCCAACAACACGCTGCAACAGATCCTCGCCAACAGTGGCTTTCTCAGTCGCCCGGCCGAGTTGCTCGACAGTGGCGGCTATGGCCTACCGCAACCTTCGGAAGCCAAGCGCCTGGAGTCGGAGAGCGCCGAACGTCAGAAGCAGTTGCAATCATTGACCGGCGAGCTGGATAAAGAGGTGAGGGCGCTGCTCGATCCGGCCCGCGCTGCCGAGATTGCGGCCTGTGAGGCCAACCTCAAGCAGTTGGGTGAGCATCTGCGTGCGCTGCATAAAGCGGCCGGCGGCCTCGAACTGCCCTAAAAACATAGCGGTACACAATCAAATTGTGGGAGGGGGCTTGCTCCCGATAGCGGTGTATCAGTCACTGGAAATATTGACTGAACTCCAGCTATCGGGAGCAAGCCCCCTCCCACATTTTTATCTGCATGAGCCTTAAAACCGTGTGTCACCAGTTTCTCCAGCGAAAGCTGGCTGAAAGCTTACCCGTCTAGGATCGCCCCAACTGCCGGCAACAGACCGGCTGTAAACAACAACAATGGTGATTCCCGATGTCCGCTCGTACCCGCCTGTTCGCACCCACTCCATCCGTACGCCTCGTGCCTTTCGTTCTGCGCTGACCCTCACCCGGTTCGCCATTCCCTAGCCGCGCTACGCCTGGAGTATTCCTATGCTGACTTTCCTTGGCTTTGCCATGGTCATCACGTTCATGTTCCTGATCATGACCAAGCGCCTGTCTGCGCTGATCGCCTTGATCATCGTGCCCATCCTGTTTGCACTGTTCGGCGGTTTCGCGCCGAAGATCGGCCCAATGATGCTCGAAGGCATCACCAAGCTCGCGCCAACTGGCGTGATGCTGATGTTCGCCATCCTCTACTTTGCCTTGATGATCGACTCCGGCCTGTTCGACCCGGCCGTGCGCAAGATCCTCAAGATGGTCAAGGGCGACCCGCTGAAAGTCTCGGTCGGCACTGCCGTGCTGGCTTTGGTGGTATCCCTGGACGGTGATGGCGCCACCACCTACATGATCTGCGTCGCCGCCATGCTGCCGCTGTACCAGCGCATAGGCATGAGCCCGCGGATCATGGCCGGTCTGATCATTCTCGCCGGCGGTGTAATGAACATGACACCCTGGGGTGGCCCGACGGCTCGTGCGGCCAGTGCGTTGCATGTTGATCCGTCCGACATCTTCGTACCGATGATTCCGGCCATGGCCGCTGGCGTCGTGGCGATCCTGGTAATTGCCTACATGTACGGCAAGCGTGAGCGCGCACGCCTGGGTGAACTGCACCTGCAGGGCGACGAGATCGACCACAGCGAAATCAGCGTGTCGCAATTCCCCGACGCCCGCCGCCCGAAACTGATCTGGTTCAACGGCGCCCTCACCCTGGCCCTGATGTGCACCCTGATTGCCGGCCTGTTGCCGCTGCCGGTGCTGTTTATGGTGGCGTTCAGTATCGCGATGATCGTCAACTACCCGTGCCTGCAACAGCAGAAAGACCGCGTCGCGGCCCACGCCGGCAGCGTCTTGGCGGTCGTCGGATTGATCTTCGCCGCCGGGATCTTCACAGGCATCCTGTCGGGCACCGGCATGGTCGACGCCATGTCAAAAAGCCTGCTGGCGGTCATCCCGGAAGCCATGGGCCCGTACCTGGCAGTGATCACTGCGCTGGTGAGCATGCCGTTCACCTTCTTCATGTCCAACGATGCGTTCTATTACGGCGTACTGCCAGTATTGGCCGAAGCGGCCAGTCACTACGGCATCACCGCGGTAGAAATGGCCCGTGCGTCGATCGTCGGGCAACCCGTGCACCTGCTCAGCCCGCTGGTACCTTCGACTTACTTGCTGGTGGCGCTGGCGGGTATTGAGTTCGGCGACCACCAACGCTTCACCTTGAAGTGGGCAGTGCTGGTATGCCTGTGCATAATGTTCGCCGCATTGCTGATGGGGATTTTTCCGCTGTTCAGCACTCTATAATCGTACTGACTCACCGCGCGGCGCTACAGCTTGCGCGGTTTAACACTTGCTCAAAGGAATACACATGGAATGGCTGACCAATCCGGAAATCTGGATTGCCTTCTTCACCCTGACGGCTCTCGAGATCGTCCTGGGCATCGATAACATCATCATGATTTCGATCCTGGTCAGCCGCATGCCCAAGCATATGCAGGCGCGCACCCGGATCTTCGGCCTGGCACTGGCCATGGTCACGCGCATCCTGTTGCTGCTGTCGATCACCTGGGTCATGCAACTGACCGCCGACCTGTTCGTGGTGTTTGGCCAGGGCATTTCCGGCCGTGACCTGATCCTGTTCTTCGGTGGCCTGTTCCTGCTGTGGAAAAGCTCCCAGGAGATGTACCACGCCCTGGAAGGGGAAGACGAAACCAACGACGAGCCCAAAGGCGCCGGTGGCAAGTTCATCTACACCATCATCCAGATCGCCATCATCGACATCGTGTTCTCCCTGGACTCGGTGATCACCGCCGTCGGCATGGTTTCCCATGTGCCGGTGATGGTAGCTGCAATCGTCGTGGCCGTACTGGTGATGATGCTGGCTGCCGGCACCATCAGCGAGTTCATCGACAAGCACCCGTCGCTGAAAATGCTGGCGCTGTCGTTCCTGCTGGTGGTGGGTACCGTGCTGATCGCCGAATCCTTCGACGTGCATGTGCCAAAAGGCTATGTCTACTTCGCCATGGCGTTCTCGCTGGCAGTGGAAGCGGTGAACATCAAGATGCGTACCGCCATCGCGAAAAAGAAGAAGCAGCAGGATCCAGTGAAACTGCGTAAAGACATTCCGGGTCAATAAACCTGACCCGCTGCTGAAATGGGGCGCTTGCGCCCCATTTTTTCGTCTGCCAAAAAGCTGATTTCATGACAGTTTTGTTTCAATCCCCACTTTAGCTATGCGATGCTGGCGCAGAGCCCATTCGCCAACTACAGCTTAAGTACAAGACGTAGAACGGCACGCGGTAACTTTCCTTCGCTCCTCCTGGAGCGCACCCACACGGGGGGCCGAGCATGCTGACCTTGCTCAATCTGCTTTCCGCCGTGACCCTGCTTATCTGGGGCACGCACATCGTCCGTACCGGCATCCTGCGGGTCTACGGCTCCAACTTGCGCCAAGTCATCGGGCAGAACATGTCCAAGCGCTGGCTGGCCTTTATCGCCGGGATCCTGGTGACCGCCATGGTGCAAAGCAGCAACGCCACGGCGATGCTGGTCACTTCCTTTGTCGGCCAGGGGTTGATGAGCCTTACACCGGCCTTGGCCACCATGCTTGGCGCCGACGTCGGTACCGCGCTGATGGCGCGGGTGCTGACCTTCGACTTGTCCTGGCTGTCGCCGCTGCTGATCTTCCTTGGGGTGATTTTCTTCCTGTCGCGCAAACAGACGCGGGCAGGGCAGTTGGGCCGGGTGGGGATCGGCCTTGGGCTGATCATCCTCGCGCTGCAATTGATCGTCGAGGCCGCCGGGCCCATCACCCATGCCCAGGGCGTCAAGGTGATCTTCGCCTCGCTGACCGGCGATATCTTGCTCGACGCCCTGGTCGGCGCGCTGTTCGCAATGATTTCCTACTCCAGCCTCGCCGCCGTGCTGCTTACGGCCACCCTGGCCGGCGCCGGCGTGATCGGTTTGCACGTGGCCATCGGCCTGGTGATCGGCGCGAATATCGGCAGCGGTGTGCTGGCATTTCTAAGCACCAGCATGCAAAACACCGCCGGCCGCCAAGTGGCCCTGGGCAGCCTGTTGTACAAACTGATCGGCCTGTTGCTGATCATTCCTGTGCTTGACCCGCTCGTGGGCTGGATGGACGGCCTGGACTACAGCGCCCAAGGCATGGTCATCACCTTTCACCTGCTCTATAACGTCACGCGCTGCTTGATTCTGCTGCCCACCATTGGCCCTATGGCGCGGCTGTGCGCCTGGCTGTTGCCCGAGCGCGAAGAAACCAATGGCAAGGCCAAACCACGCCACCTCGACCTGGCCGCGCTCACCACGCCGAGCCTGGCCTTAGCCAACGCCGCGCGAGAAACCCTGCGTCTGGGTGACCTGATCGACAATATGCTCACCTCCATGCAGGAGGTGCTGCGCGGTAATCAAACCGCAATCACCCAGCAAATGCGCAGCCTCAGCGATGATGTCGAGGCGCTCTACAGCGCGATCAAACTCTATCTGGCGCAAATGCCCCGTGAAGACCTGAGCGAACAAGACAACCGCCGCTGGGCGGAGATCATCGAGTTGTCGATCAACTTGAAATTGGCAGGTGACTTGATCGAACGCATGTTGCGCAAGGTCCAGCAGCAGAAAACCTCGCAGCGGCGGCAATTTTCCGAAGTGGGCCTGGAAGAACTCAGCGGTCTGCACAGCCAGTTGATCGCCAACCTGCGCCTGGGTCTGTCGGTGTTCCTCAGCGGCGACCCGGAAAGCGCGCGCCAGTTGCTGCGCGAAAAACGCCGCTTCCGCGCCCAGGAACGTCGCCTGGCTCACGCCCACGTCAGCCGCCTGCAGCGCAAGATCGTACAGAGCCTGGAAACCAGCTCCCTGCACCTGGAGCTGATCGCCGACATGAAACGCTTGAACTCGTTGTTTTGCAGCAGCGCTTATGTAGTCTTGGAAACGTCCGACACGGGCGCACTCTCCACCGAAGATATTGCCGACATCACCCATTCGCCCTGAACGTACGACGGCCAGTGAAGTCAGTTAACAATGGACCTCACTCGCCAGGAAGCTTGTTATGCGTCGCCTGTTACTCGCCTGCCTGCTTCTAGGATCGGCACACACCTTTGCCTTCGACCGTCAGCAAGTCGAGGGCTACACCTTGCCCAACGGCCTGCAGCTGCTGCTCAAACCGGGCACCGAACGCGGGCACGTGGCCATCCGCCTGGTGGTCGGCGTGGGCCTGGATGATTTCGGTTGCGAAGACAAAGAGCTTCCCCACCTGTTCGAACACCTGCTGTTCAGCGGCATCGACGGCGGTGGCGAAGGCGACCTCGAAGACCGCATGCAAGCGTTGGGCGGCGAATGGAACGCCTACACCAGCAACGCCGACACCACATTCGTCATCGAGGCCCCCGCGCACAACCAGCGCAAGGTGCTGGACCTGCTGCTGGCAATCCTGACCCGCACGCAGTTGACCGATGCCAATATCAACGCCGTCAAGCAGGTGGTCGAGCGCGAAGACGGCGGCCATTATTCGCACCTGCAACGTTTGCTGGATCGCCAGGACCTGGGCCACAGCGCCAGCAACCAATTAGCCGTCGAGTTGGGGCTCAAATGCGCCGAACGCGCGCAGGTCGGCCACCTGACCCGCAATCAGTTGGAGAAACTGCGCAAAGCCTGGTACGCGCCCAACAACATGACCCTGATCGTCGTCGGCGATCTGGACAAGCTGCTGCCAGCCTACCTGGAACGCACCTACGGCCAGCTCGACCCGGTAGACCCGAGCGAGCATCGCCCGCTGCCGCAGATCCAGCACACCGCCGCCCGCCACCGCGACCTGGTCCACGGCTGGGTCGGCGATGGCGCCAAACTGCACTGGCTGTTCCCCGAGCCGGTGCTGGATGACCAACATGACGAAACCTACGACCTGCTCAAGGACTATCTCGATTGGGCGCTGTATCGACAACTGCGTCTGAAGCACGGTTTGTCCTACGGTCCGTGGAGCGAACGCGAAGTGCTGGGCGGCGTAGGCTTCCTGAGCCTGAACGCCGACCTCGAACGGGAAAATCTCCCTGAAGCCGAGCAAGTCTTGCAAGACCTCAAGGCACAACTGCTCAAGGACGGCCTCGACCCGAAGGTTTTCACTCGCCTGCAGCAGGCTGCCATTGCCCGCCAAGCCTGGGCGGTACAGGGCAACAGTGCGTTGGCCGATTATTACTGGAGTGCCGCCGGCGACTACGCTGACGGCCGCTTCAGCGACCCGGTCAAGCGCATCAAGGCAGTGAGCCTTTCGCAAACCAACCAGGCGATGCGCGAGGTCTTCAAGCAACCGGGCTACTGGCGCATCGAAAAGCCGTTGTTGAGCTATGACGCCCTGACCTGGATAGGTGCGGGCGTTCTTGGGCTCATCGCCATAGTGTTGATTGGCGTTCGGCGTTATCGCCAACGGATCATGGAATGAAGCACCGAGCCCAGCGCTAAGACGTTATTCTGTCTGGGATTTTTTCCTACAAAGACTGCGAACCGCCGAATGCCAAACCTGACCCATCTAATCCAGCGCATCCTCGAACTGATCAAGCGCTACCCAGGGGTAATTGCACTCGGCGGTTTTATCTCGGGTGTGGGCAGCTTCATCCTGGTGGACCGCCAGCAAGGCATGGCCAGCTGGATCGCCGTCATCATGCTGGTCAGTTGGTTGTGGCTGATGCTGGAAAACAGCTTCACCCAACTGTTTGCCAAGCTCTTCAAGCGCGAGATCCCGGAACCGCTGCTGCGCTATGCCACGCAGATGATCCACCAGGAAAGCCTGTTCTTTGTGCTGCCGTTCTTTTTCGTCACCACCGCCTGGAACAGCGGCCAATCGCTGTTCACCGGCCTGCTCGGCGCGGCGGCACTGGTGTCGATCATCGACCCGCTGTACTACAAGTGGCTGGCGCCCAAGCGCTCGCTGTTCCTGGCCCTGCACACCCTGACCTTGTTTGCCGCATTGCTCACCGCGCTGCCGATTATCATGCACCTGACCACTGCCCAGAGTTACAAGCTGGCGCTGGGCGTGGCCATGGCGCTGTCGATCCCGAGCCTGGCGGTCAGCCTGCCGCTGCGCAGCCTCAAAGGCTGGGCGATGCTGCTGGGGGTCACGGCGGCGATCGGATGCGCCGGCTGGTTCCTGCGCAGTTGGGTGCCGCCGGCCACCCTGTGGATGACCGAAGTCGCCATCAGCACCCAACTGCAGGACCGCACCCCGGGCGATGACCTCAAGGAGGTCACCGCCGACCAGTTGCGCAGCGGTGGCCTCTACGCCTACACCGCGATCAACGCCCCACGCGGGCTGGATGAGCGGATCTACCATGTGTGGAAATTCAACGGCAAGGAAGTCGACCGCATTGCTCTGGACATCCACGGAGGGCGCAAAGAGGGCTATCGCGCCTGGACGCACAAGCAGAATTTCCCGGGCGACGCAGCCGGGCGCTGGCAAGTGCAGGTCCTCACCGAGGACGGCCAAGTGATCGGCGTCTTGCGCTTCAAGGTGATCGACACAGCACAAGCGGACAACCCAAAGTAGGTCAGATCGTGCTATTACGTAGCCATTGTGGATAGCCAAACAAGCTCGGAGCTTATGACCACTCGCACGACCGCCGGCGCAGCCCATCTTGATACGTCCAGCACCCCGCCTTCGCTGCGGATTACCGGCGACTGGACGCTTGCCCACTACGCCAACCTGAAAAAGCTGTCGGACACACTCGACGGCCAATACGACACCGGCGCCCGCATCGATCTTAACGGCCTCGGTGCGCTGGATACCGCCGGCGCGTCACTGCTGGTCGAGCTGCTGGGCCCCGACCGCATCCAGCACTGCGCCGAGCAGACCGATTGCAGCCTGTCGGCCGCCGACCGGGCGCTGCTCAAGACGGTCTACCGCTCCCTCAATGATTTTTGCGTCCCGCTCAAAGAGCCGGAAGAAAGCGCTGGCATCCAGGTGCTGGCCCGTATCGGCCGCGCGGTGGACACCGTCTGGCAAGACGCCAAGAAACTCCTGGGTTTTATTGGCCTGATCCTTGAGACCTTCGTCCGCGGGATGTTTCGACCCAAGCGCTGGCGCCTTACGCCGATGGTCGCCCATATCGAACAGACCGGTCTCGATGCCGCACCCATCGTGGCCCTCCTGACCTTTCTGGTGGGCGCGGTGGTGGCGTTTCTTGGCGCCACCGTGCTCAAGAGTTTTGGCGCAACGATTTTTACCGTGGACCTGGTGGCGTTCTCTTTCCTGCGCGAATTCGGCGTGCTGCTCACCGCGATCCTGATCGCTGGCCGTACCGCCAGTGCGTTCACCGCGCAAATCGGCTCAATGAAGGCCAACGAAGAAATCGACGCCATCCGCACCCTGGGCCTGGACCCGATGGAGCTGCTGGTATTGCCGCGGGTTCTGGCGCTGCTGGTGGCGCTGCCGATGCTGACTTTCCTGGCGATGCTCTCGGGGATTGTCGGCGGTGGCGTGGTGTGTGCCGTGGCCCTGGATATTTCACCGGCGATGTTCCTCTCGCTGTTGCAATCGGACATTGGCGTGCAGCACTTTCTGGTAGGCATGGTGAAGGCGCCGATCTTCGCTTTCCTGATTGCGGCCATTGGTTGCCTGGAAGGCTTCAAGGTCAGCGGCAGCGCTGAATCAGTCGGCGCGCACACCACCTCCAGTGTGGTGCAGTCGATTTTTGTGGTGATCGTGCTGGATGCGGTCGCCGCGATGTTCTTCATGGAGATGGGCTGGTGAGTCGTCTACACCGTACGCCCACTGAGGCGGTTATTGAGGTACGCGGCTTGTGCAACCGCTTTGGTAGCCAGAGCGTGCATGAAAACCTCGACCTGGATTTATACAAAGGCGAGATTCTGGCAGTGGTCGGCGGCTCCGGCAGCGGCAAGTCGGTGCTGCTGCGCAGCATCGTCGGCCTGCGTCGGCCCAGCGAAGGTGAGGTGCGGGTGTTCGGCAAGAATCTGCCCAGCCTGCCTGAGCACGAACGCTCGCTGGTGGAGCGGCGCTTTGGCGTGCTGTTCCAGAAGGGCGCGCTGTTTTCCTCGCTGACCGTTACCGAGAACGTTGCCCTGCCATTGATCGAACATGCCGGCCTCAGCCGCGCCGACGCCGAGCACTTGGCGGCAGTCAAGCTGGCCCTGGCCGGGCTACCCCTGTCGGCCGCCGACAAATACCCGGCTTCGTTGTCCGGCGGCATGATCAAGCGCGCGGCCCTGGCCCGTGCGCTGGCACTGGACCCGGACATCCTGTTTCTCGATGAACCCACCGCTGGCCTCGATCCGATTGGCGCAGCGCAGTTCGACCAACTGATCCTGACCCTGCGCGATGCGTTGGGCTTGAGCGTGTTCCTGGTCACCCACGACCTCGACACGCTGTACACCATCACCGACCGCGTGGCGGTGCTGGCGCAGAAGAAAGTGCTGGTGGCCGACGCCATCAATGTCGTCTCGGAAACGGACGACGCCTGGATTCACGAATATTTCCACGGCCCCCGGGGCCGCGCGGCATTGGATGCCGCTCAATCGCTCAACGAGGTATGACATGGAAACCCGAGCCCATCATGTGATGATCGGACTGTTCAGCGTAATTGTGGTGGTCGGCGCTATGCTCTTCGGCCTATGGCTGGCCAAATCCAGCGTCGACAGCGCCTTCCAGGATTACGAAGTGATCTTCAACGAAGCGGTCAGCGGCCTGTCCCAAGGCAGTGCGGTGCAGTACAGCGGGATCAAGGTAGGCGACGTCACCAGCCTGCGCCTGGACCCCAAAGACCCGCGTCGCGTCCTCGCCCGCATCCGCCTGGCCGGGCAGACGCCGATCAAGGAAGACACCCAGGCCAAGCTGGCGCTGACCGGCATCACCGGCACCTCGATCATCCAGCTCAGCGGCGGCACCCCGCAGAGCCCGGAACTCAAGGGCAAGAACGGCAACCTGCCGGAAATCATCGCGTCCCCATCGCCCATCGCGCGCCTGCTCAATAACAGCAACGACCTGATGACCAGCGTCAACCTGCTGCTGCACAACGCCAACCACATGTTCTCCCGGGAAAACGTCGAACGCTTGAGCAACACCCTGGATAACCTGCAACAAACCACCGGTGCCATCGCCGAGCAACGCGGCGACATCAAGGTGGTAATGCAGCAATTGATGCAGGTGAGCAAACAGGCGGGTGCCGCGCTGGAACAAACCACCGTGTTGATGCGCAGCGCCAATGGCCTGCTCAACGAGCAAGGCAAGCAAGCCTTCGGCAGCGCCGAGCAGGCGATGAAATCCCTGGAGCAAAGCACCGCCACCATCAACAGCTTGCTGACCAACAACCAGGACTCGGTGAACAGCGGTATGCAGGGCCTCAACGAACTGGCGCCAGCGGTGCGTGAGCTGCGTGAAACCCTCGGTTCGCTGCGCGCCATCTCCCGTCGCCTGGAAGCCAACCCCAGCGGTTACCTGCTGGGCAGTGAAAAGAACAAGGAGTTCACGCCATGAAGCGTGCTTACCTGATGATCGCCCCTGTGGCCCTGGCACTGCTCAGCGCCTGCTCGATTCTGCCCAAGCCTGACCCGTCAGACGTGTACCGCCTGGTGTCCACCCAACCAACCACCCAAGGCACGCCGGTGAGTTGGTCGCTGCGCGTAGCCAAACCCCAGACCAGCGAGTTTCTCGACAGTCCACGCATTGCCGTGGTGCCTGACGGCAACCTGATCAGCAGCTATGCGAACTCACGCTGGAGCGACCCGGCGCCGGTACTCTTACGCAACCGCCTGCTGGACGGCTTCCAACGCGATGGACGGGTAACGCTGCTGAGTACTGACGAGACCAACCTGCAAGCCGACTATGAGTTGGGCGGGCAGTTGCAAGCGTTTCAAAGTGAATACCGGGGTGACGCGGTGGAGGTGGTGATTCGCCTGGATGCGCGATTGGTGCGCGGCAGCGATCAGCGGATTATTGCCAACCGGCGGTTTGAGGTAAGGCAGCCGGTGGGTGATACCAAGGTGCCAGCGGTGGTGGCTGCTTTTGGCCAGGCCGGGGATCAGTTGAATAAGCAGGTGGTGGATTGGGTAGTGGCGCAGGGCAATACAGCACCTAGACGCTGAGGGCCTCATCGCAGGCAAGCCAGCTCCCACTTTTGATTGTATTCACAAATCAAAATGTGGGCTGGCTTGCCTGCAATGGCAATTTAAGCCTTAACCGAAAAACCAGTAGCACACCGCAATAGCCGCCACGACACCGGCAAACTCCGCCAGCAACGCACAGCCCACCGCATGTCGTGCGCGCTGGATGCCCACCGAACCAAAGTACACCGCCAACACATAGAAGGTGGTCTCAGTACTGCCCTGTATTGTCGCCGCCACCAAGGCCGGGAAGCTGTCCACACCCTGGGTCTGCATGGTCTCGATCAGCATCGCCCGTGCCGCACTGCCGGAGAAAGGCTTGACCATCGCAGTCGGTAGCGCATCGACAAACCGTGTATCCATGCCCGTCCAGGCCACCACATGGCGAATCCCTTCCAGGCCGAAGTCCAACGCGCCCGAGGCCCGCAACACGCCCACCGCACACAGCATCGCCACCAGGTAAGGCAACAGGTTCTTGGCCACGTCGAAGCCTTCCTTGGCCCCTTCGACGAAGGCCTCGTACACCTTGACCTTGCGCAACGCGCCGATCACCAGAAACAGCATGATCAGGCCAAACAACGTGAGGTTGCCCAGGATCGAGGATAAACCGGCCAGCGCCGTGGCCGAGAGTGTCGCCAGCAGCGCCATGAAGCCGCCCAGCACCAACGCGCCAGGAATCAGATAAGCCAGCACCACCGGGTCCCACAACCGCAGGCGTTGCATCACCGCCACCGACAGCAGGCCCACCAAGGTCGATGCGCTGGTGGCCAGCAGGATCGGCAGGAACACCAGCGTCGGATCGGCGGCGCCTTGCTGGGCGCGGTACATGAAGATGGTCACCGGCAACAGGGTCAGCGAGGACGCATTGAGCACCAGGAACAGGATCTGCGCGTTGCTCGCCGTGTTGGGGATGGGGTTGAGTTCCTGCAAGGCCTTCATGGCTTTCAGGCCGATGGGCGTGGCGGCGTTGTCCAGGCCCAAACCGTTGGCGGCGAAGTTGAGGGTGATCAGGCCGATGGCAGGGTGACCGGCAGGCACTTCCGGCATCAGCCTTCGAAACAACGGGCCGAGCGCCTTGGCCAGCCAATCGACGATCCCGGCTTTTTCAGCGATGCGCAAAAAGCCCAGCCACAAGGTCAGGGTGCCGAACAGCAGCACCATGACTTCCACCGACAATTTGGCCATGGCGAAAATGCTTTCGACCATCGCCGCAAAAATCCCGGCGTTACCGCCCACCAGCCATTGCGCCAGTGCTGACACCATTGCCACGACAAAGAAGCCAAGCCACAGGCCATTTAGCATCAGTTGAATCCCCCGAAAGATGGGGCGAATGATAACGGGGCTGACAGAAACGACAAACCCCGGAATTATCCGGGGTTCGTGTCAGCGCAATCGTGCTATCAGCCGCGAGAGGTCTCGCCGGCCGGCAACGCTTCCTTGCTGCGCCAGTGCGGCAGGGAGTTCCAGTAGCGCTCGCCCTTGGCGTCATCGTACATGCCTTCCCAACGGGAGATGACCAATACGGCCAAGGCATTGCCGATCACGTTCAGTGCGGTACGCGCCATGTCCATCACACGGTCGACACCGGCGATAAACGCCAAGCCTTCCAGCGGGATGCCCACGCTGCCCAGGGTAGCCAGCAACACTACAAAGGACACACCCGGCACGCCGGCGATACCTTTGGAGGTAACCATCAGGGTCAGAACCAGCATCAGTTGCTGGCCGATCGACAGGTCAATGCCATACAGCTGGGCAATGAAGATTGCCGCGATGCTCTGGTACAGGGTCGAACCGTCGAGGTTGAACGAATAACCGGTCGGCACCACGAAGCTGCAGATCGCCTTCGGCGCGCCGTAGGCTTCCATCTTCTCGATCACCCGGGGCAGCACAGTTTCGGAACTGGCGGTGGAGTAAGCCAGTACCAGCTCATCCTTGAAGATGCGCATCACTTTCAGGATCGAGAAGCCAAACAGACGGGCGATCAGGCCCAGTACCGCGAAGGCGAAGAACAGAATGGCGACGTAAACCAGGATCACCAGCTTGGCCAGCGGCAGCAGGGAGGCAAAGCCGAAGTTGGCGACGGTCACCGCGATCAGGGCAAACACGCCGATAGGGGCGTACTTCATGATCATGTGAGTGACTTTGAACATGCTCTCGGATACGCCCTGGAACATCGTCACCAGCGGCTCGCGCAGCTCAGGCTTGAGGCTCGACAAGCCCAGGCCGAACAGCACCGAGAAGAAGATGATCGGCAGCATTTCACCACGGGCAACCGCCGCGAAGATGTTCGATGGGATCAGGTTGAGGATGGTTTCGATGAACGCATGTTCATGCTGCACCTCGGCGGCGGTGGCCTGGTACTTGGAGATGTCGACGGTACCCAGGGTACTCATGTCGATGCCGGCGCCCGGGTGGAACAGGTTGGCCAGCAGCAGGCCAACCACGATGGCGATGGTAGTGACCACTTCGAAGTAAAGTATGGTTTTGACGCCGATGCGACCGAGCTTTTTCGCGTCGCCCACACCGGCAATGCCGACGATCAGCGAGGAAATCACAATCGGGATCACGATCATCTTGATCAGGCGGATAAAGATATCGCCTGCCGGCTGCAATACATTGCTGATCCACCAGGCCTTTTCAGCACTGAAATGGTTGAGCACTGCACCGATTGCGATCCCCAGTACCAAACCGATGAGGATCTGCCAGGCGAGGCTTAGCTTTGCCTTCTTCATGTCATTACCCTTACTTCAAGTGGACTTATGGCAAATGCGCCAGCTGCAACGCTCGAAAGCGAAAAAGTGTGTGCATCAGCCTCCATGGAAGGTCACCGCAGCGTGGCCGAAATGGCTTACTGGTAGGCGAAAAAAGGCGCAACTATTCCCATGCAAGGGAGCGACGTCTAATGCCGTAAACGCCTACCCTATGCCGAATCGGCATGGCTTTTTTTGAAAATAATTGTCCAAACGGTCAGTTCGAATACGCCATTCAGGCGGGTGAATATGCCGTGAGGCGGCCAAATCAGGCTCGCTCAGTGATACTGAACGACTTGCAACGTTTGGCAGAAATGCGTGAGAAATCCATCACCTAGCACCGGAAATGTCCTATGGCGCGTCTGAAAATTTCTCGATAGATGGTCGCGTCGACATACCCGGTAATGGTTGGCGAGAGGCAAAAAGCAAAATTGCGACTATGAGAGGCATAAAGCGAGAGCCATGAAGCGAGAGCCAAACACGGGCATGAGAGTCATAAGCCCGCCGCAAGTTCAGCAAGCTTGAGGACTTGTGAACTTGCGTCGCAGCTTTTCGCCTGACCCGGCCCTTTCGCAGGCACTCCCTGTGCCCGTAGGTCACGCCGATCTTGATCGATCAGAGCAACCCGGCCCCCTGGTCATGCACCACCCTTGGCGAGTGATGCAAACAGAAAGAAGCGCAGGGGCTTCTTTCTATGGACGCTGGCTCCGTCTCAGACGGAACCTAGTACCAATTCGGATCTTTCTTCAGTTGTTCCATCAGCAGCTTTTGCATACCTTCGTCCGGTTTACCGATAAAACGGTAATCGGCGTGCCGCGTCGGAGACTTGTCGGCCGGCAAACCGGCTGGGACTTCCACCAACATGGCATAGGCATCTTCTTTTTCGAAGCTGAAGGCCACGATCAAACGCTTGCTCCGGCAGGTATCCGCGGTTTCACACAGCGGCCCGACCAAGTACTTGTCGCCATCTTCCTCGACAGCGTTCATTTGCTCAGCGGTGCCGGACAGGTTCATCACCCATTCCGGCAGACGCTCTTCTTTCTTCACCACGCCTTGCCAGGTTTCACGGTATTGCGGATCCGAATTGAGCAATTCGTTCGCCCGGGATTGCCCGTCATTGGCGGCCATCGCCAGGCTGCTGCCGCCCAGTAGCAGGGCGGCAGCCAAGGCTTTAAACGGCAGAGTGGTCATATTCAACCTCGGCCTTTACGACCAAAGAAGAACGAAGCAATGAACATCACCAGGAAGACGACAAACAGGATCTTGGCGATGCCGGTGGCGGTGCCAGCGATACCACCGAAGCCCAGGACTGCAGCGACAATGGCGATGATCAGAAATGTGATTGCCCAACTCAACATGGTGATTCTCCTTATGCTTCTATAGGGGTAACAGCGGTAGTGCCGTGCAGTCGCTCAACACAAGCGACTTGTTCTTGCCTAGAACACCCAGCGCTCTTGAGCAGGCAGTTCATCCAGGGTGGAATCCTGATCGACCAAGCTCAATTGCGGGGCAGTTACATTAGCGCTGGCGCTGCCAATGGAACGGAAATGGGTCTGGGTCATCACCGGACGCTCAAATTGCGGGGCTGGCTGCTCACTCTGCTGCCAGTGCTGCATCTGCTGGCCGGCAATCAACGTGACCATCAAGGCCAGGCTGGCAAACAGGCCCTGCTGCATACGCAGCGGCGATACACGCAATTGGCTGAGGCTTTGGCGAGTCATGCTGCTGTTCTCCCGCATTCTGATTATTCGTTCATGACACTCTTGGGAGGGATATTGCAGACTGCGTGCCAGCTTTATTGCAAAATAAAACACAATAAAATCAATAGGTTATGTGACATGAAAGGATGTTGCACCCAGCATCCTGCACGATGCCTCTTTATATGCCGTGCGAAATGCACGATGGCCAGTGGTCGGGTCAGGGGATCGAAAGCGCACGCTCAGTTGCCGAAGTCGCGATAACGCACAAAAAGGCTATCAGCCGGCGCTTTGTAGGAAGGCGTGTAGATACCTACACGAAGATGCCTTTTATGAATCAGAATAAACCATGCAACTTGCCCGATTATTCCGGGACTAAACACCATCTTATTTAATAGTTAAGGAGCGCGGGACAGATGGATTCAGCCAAGGAGCTTCAAGGCCGCATTCTTTTAGTGGATGACGAATCCGCAATCCTCCGCACGTTCCGTTATTGCCTGGAAGACGAGGGCTACACCGTTGCCACCGCCAACAGCGCCGCCCAGGCCGATGCCCTGATGCAGCGCCAGGTGTTTGACCTGTGCTTTCTGGACTTGCGCCTGGGCGAGGACAACGGCCTGGATGTACTCGCGCAGATGCGTATCCAGGCTCCGTGGATGCGTGTGGTGATCGTCACGGCCCACTCCGCCGTGGATACCGCCGTGGACGCAATCCAGGCCGGTGCCGCCGACTACCTGGTCAAACCTTGCAGTCCGGACCAATTACGCCTGGCCACCGCCAAGCAACTGGAAGTACGCCAGCTCTCTGCGCGACTGGAGGCCCTGGAAGGCGCAGTGCGCGAGCCCAAGGATGGCCTCGACTCTCACAGCCCCTCGATGATGGTGGTACTGGAAACTGCGCGCCAGGTGGCCGGGACCGATGCAAACATCTTGATCCTTGGCGAGTCCGGCACCGGTAAAGGTGAGCTGGCCCGTGCCATTCACGGCTGGAGCAAACGCTCCAAGAAGTCTTGCGTGACCATCAACTGCCCGTCACTGACCGCCGAGCTGATGGAGAGCGAACTGTTCGGCCATAGTCGCGGCGCGTTCACCGGCGCGAGTGAAAGCACCTTGGGACGCGTTAACCAGGCTGACGGCGGCACGTTGTTTCTCGACGAGATCGGCGATTTTCCCCTCACGTTGCAACCAAAGCTGCTGCGCTTCATTCAGGATAAGGAATATGAGCGTGTGGGCGACCCAGTCACCCGCCGCGCCGACGTGCGCATCCTCGCCGCCACCAACCTGAACCTGGAAGACATGGTGCGCGACGGCCGCTTCCGGGAAGACTTGCTGTACCGCCTCAATGTCATCACCCTGCACCTGCCGCCGCTGCGCGAACGCAGTGAAGACATCCTTACCCTGGCTGACCGCTTCCTGGCACGCTTCGTCAAGGAATACGCCCGCCCCGCGCGCGGATTCAGTGATCAGGCCCGTGAAGCGCTGCTCAACTATCGCTGGCCCGGCAACATTCGCGAGCTGCGTAACGTAGTGGAACGCGCCAGCATCATCTGCCCTCAGGAGAAGGTAGAGATCAGCCATTTGGGGATGGCTGAGCAACCGACCAACAACGCGCCCCGTATCGGCGCAGCGTTGAGCCTGGACGAACTGGAAAAAGCCCACATCGGCGCCGTGCTCGCCACCAGTGACACGCTGGATCAAGCAGCCCGCACCCTCGGCATCGACGCGTCGACCCTGTACCGCAAACGCAAACAGTACAACCTGTGAGCAGGACCTTATGAAGCTCGCGATGAAACTGCGCACTCGGTTATTTCTGAGCATTTCAGCGCTGATCACCGTGGCCTTGCTGGGATTGATCCTGGGCCTGGTCAGCGTCATGCAAATGGCCAAGACCCAGGAATCGCTGATTCGCAGTAACTTCATCACCCTGGATCTGGGACTCAAATTGCGTCAGAGCCTGGGCGACCAGCTGATCATGATGCTGGAGAAACGACCCGACCCTGAGGCCCTGAGGGCCTCCAAGCAGCATTATTTCGACCTGCTGGACGAAGGCGTTGCCCATGAGCAGTCGATCGGTAAAAGCCATGGCTTTGGCCAGGCCCGCTCCGACTACCAGAACCTGCTCGAAGCGTTCGACCAATCCCAGCAGGAAACACCGCCGCCGGGCAGCAAGGAAAAAATCACTGAAACCTTCAACATACTGCGCAACGGACTGATTGCCGATCACAAGCAGGCACTGGAGAACATCAGCGCCAGCGAGCACAAGTCCCGTGAGCGCGCGTTATTGATTGCAGGGCTGCTCGGGTTGGTGGGCCTCGCAGTGTTGATCATTGGCTTTGTCACGGCCCATGGCATCGCGCGGCGTTTTGGCGGACCGATCGAGGCACTGGCCAAAGCCGCCGACAAGATCGGACAGGGCGATTTTGAAGTGACGCTGCCTATCTCCTCAGCAGCGGAAATGAATCAGCTGACCCGCCGTTTCGGCATCATGGCCGAAGCATTGCGCCAGCATCAGGCCACCAATGTCGATGAACTGCTGGCCGGCCAACAGCGCCTGCAAGCCGTGCTCGACAGTATTGATGACGGCCTGCTGATGATTGATCGGCAGGGCTGCCTGGAGCACCTCAACCCGGTTGCACAACGCCAACTGGGCTGGGACGAAGAGCGCCTAGGTCAGGGCCTGGGCGAAGCCTTGGGTCGTGCAGAGATGGATGAACAACTGCAACTGGTGCTGCGCGGCGGCAACCTGGAGCGGGCGCCGGATGATCTGGAAGTAGAGGTCGAGGGCGAACTGCGCCTGCTGACCTACAGCCTGACCCCTGTGAGCCATACACAGGGTCATATTCTGGGGGCTGTGATGGTGCTGCATGACGTTACCGAACAGCGCGCCTTCGAACGAGTGCGTAACGAGTTCGTGTTACGCGCCTCTCATGAGCTGCGCACGCCGGTGACCGGCATGCATATGGCCTTCGGCCTGTTTCGCGAGCGAGCGAAGTTCCCGGCAGACTCCCGTGAAGCGGACCTGCTGGATACGGTCAACGAAGAAATGCAACGCCTGATGCAGTTGATCAACGACTTGCTCAACTTCTCGCGCTACCAGAACGGCCTACAAAAACTCACCCTGGGGGCCTGCGATGTGACCGACCTGCTGGAACACGCACGGGCGCGATTTACCGAACCCGCCAATGCGCAGCACATTGAGTTGCTGGTGGAAGCCCAGCCGGAGTTGCCGCGACTGTATGCCGACCAGGTGCAACTGGAGCGCGTGCTCGACAATTTGCTCGGCAACGCGTTGCGCCACACCGCCGAAGGCGGGCAGATTCGCCTGCAGGCACGGCGTCATGGCGAACGGGTGATTATCAGTGTTGAAGACAACGGCGAAGGTATCGCCTATGGCCAGCAAGGGCGAATCTTCGAACCCTTTGTGCAGGTGGGTCGCAAGAAAGGCGGCGCGGGCCTGGGGCTGGCCCTGTGCAAGGAGATCGTGCAGTTGCACGGCGGCCGCATGGGCGTGTATTCACGACCGGGGCAGGGTACGCAGTTCTATATGGCATTACCGTTGTAGGAGCGAGCTTGCTCGCTCCAACATCTACACAATCAGCGCTGGTTCAAGGCCCGCAGGATCGCAGCACTTTCAGCATCCGGAGTGCCATCAAACAATGAAGGGCGGAAGCGCATCTGGAAGGCGGCGATCACGTGCCGCGTGGCCACATCCAGCTCCCCGGTCTGCGGCGTCTGATAGCCCAGGCGAGCGAGTTCTTCCTGGAACCAGGTGATGCTCGGCAGCTGAGCGCCGTACTGCACCTGGAATCGGGCCACGGCCTGTGCATCCGGCCAGACGGCCAAGCCTTCTGCGGCCAAGCGCTTCCAGGGGAACAGCGGCCCCGGGTCCAGCTTGCGCAGTGGGGCAATGTCGCTATGCCCGATGATGTTCTTGGGGTCGATACCGTTACGTTTGCTGATGTCCTTGAGCAGCACGATCAGCGACTGCACTTGCGCTTCGGAATACGGGTACCACACACGCCCTGTCGGCGTATCACGGAACCCAGGGTTGACGATCTCGATGCCGATGGAGCTGGAATTGAGCCAGGTGCGCCCCATCCACTCGCTTTCCCCCGCGTGCCAGGCACGCTGGCTTTCATCCACCAGCTTGTAGATGGTGCCTGAGGCGTCGTCGCCGATCAGGTAATGGCTGCTCACCTGGCCATGGGTCAGCAATGCCAGCGAGCGCTCAAGGTTGGTAGAGGTGTAATGCACGACAACAAACTGCACGCGGTTGTCGTGGTTCACCGAAGGGTGGCTGGTATTCAGCCGCGGGCCGCTGGCGCAACCGGCGAGCAGGAGAAACACAAAAGCAATAGACAAGGATTTCATGGCAGGAGCAGTACACTGAGAGACGATAATGCAACAGTGTAACGTAACGTAATTAGCCCGGCGGTCAAATTACAAAATAGAACATCTTTTATGCCACCTGCACTTGATTGCGTCCCGCTGCCTTGGCCCTGTAAAGCGCTTCATCGGCTCGCTTGAGGGCCAAGTCGCTGCGCTCGCCAGGTTGAAACTGCGCTACGCCCATGGACACCGTGATCGTCACCGGCTCGCCCTTGAAGTGGAACGGGCATGCCTCGATGGCCGCGCGCAATACTTGAGCGACAGCCAAGGCATCCGCCAAGGCTGAGTCGGGCATCAGCAGCACAAACTCCTCACCGCCGAAACGCGCGATGAAGTCGGTGGGCCGCAGGCGCTTGCTCAGCACGTTGGCGATGATCTTGAGCACCTTGTCGCCCGCCAGATGACCGTAGCCATCATTGATGCGCTTGAAATGATCCAGGTCGAGCATCGCCAGCGACAGGCTGTTGCCGCTTTGATGCCAGGCGTTGACCTCGTGATCAAGGCGTTCGCTCCACGCTGCCCGGTTGGGCAGGCCGGTCAGCGGATCGAGCAAGGCCTTCTGGCGCTGTACTTCCAGGTGCTCACGGTAGCCCTGGGCTTCCTGCTCCATGTTGGCCACCCGCTCAGCCAGCGTTTTGAGGCGCGCCGCCACTTCCTGCTCACGTTGGTCACGCTGCTGCTGATGCTCGTCCATGGTCCCGAGCAAGCCTTCGAGATGGCTTTCGAGTACCTGCTTGAGGCTGCTCAGATCGGCGGCTTCCTGCACGCTGCTTTGCAACCCGTCGACCTGTTCACGAATCTGCGTATCCAGCTCCCGCGCGGCCAGGCTGCTATCGGCGTGGCCCTCGCTGGCAACCTGCAGGTGGCCCTGAAATGCCTCAAGGCGCTCGTTAAGTTGCTTGAGATAAGCCTCGAACTCATGCTGGCCACTATCGGTGATCGCCAGCATCAGCACCGCCAGGTCATCCAGGATCGGGATCAGCTCGTACCAATTCAAGCCGTGGGCAAGCCGCTCGCGCATGGCTTCGGCCTGGGGCCGGTGACGTTCAGGCAGGGACAGGTCTTCCAACAGGCCCAGTAACGTATCTTCAATGTGCTTGGCCACCGAGCTGTAGGACGGCTCAGGCGAGTCGGGCAGGGCGTATATCCCATCGGGCTGCAGTTCGTCGGGCTCGGGAACTTCCAGCACAGGGGGGAGAGACAGGCTACCTATGCTGGTTTGATCCGGCGCGTCGACTTCAACCTGCGGCGCTTCAATAAAGGCGGCGAGCGCGCTTTCAGGGGCTGGCTCTTCTATCGGCGGCTCAGGGGCCTGCACAGGTGAAGCAATCGGGGCTGCAGAAGGCGGTGCCTCGAATGCGAAGGTGTCGCGAGCCGCTTCCACCGGGGCCGGCGCTACCAGTTCCGATGCGGGAGCGAGCGGCGTTTGTGGTTGCGGTGCAAAGGCACGCAAGGCCTGGGTCAACTCTTCGGACTGTACGGGCTCCTGTGGCTCGGGCGAAGGTGGCGGCGCAGCGGGCTTTGACGGCGCCACCTGCGCGGTGGGCAGTGGTGCAGCGTCAACCTGCGGCGCGTCACTCGATGCCTCCTTACTGCCAAACAGGCGCTGCAGCAGCCCAGGACCTGCGCGTGAGGCTTCGCTTTCAGGCTCCAGATTATTCAGCGCCTGCCCTTGCAGGCTGCTTAGCTCACTGAGCAACAGCGGTATCTCCCGCGCCTGGCCGACGCGGCTATCGAGCTGTTTGGCAAAGGCCTTCAGCGGGCGGGCCACCTCGCGGGGCAACGCAAGCTTTTGCAGCTGGGCAACCAGGGCCGTGAGTGCGGTGCTGATCTGGTCAACCCGGGTTTCGCGGCGCTGCTCGGAATCCAGCACAGCCTTTTCCAGGCGCGGCAACAGCGCTGCGAGGGCTGCGTCCATGTCGTCCGTACGCACCACATCACGCATTTCTTTCATGCACTGATCAACGGCGCGGTCAGTCCCTTCAGCCGCCAGCGTGCTGCGCACCAGGCCGCGGCGCAGCAGGTCGAGGCGGGCGGCCCAGCGGCGTTCGAGCTTGTCTTGTTGCTCGATGCTCTTGAGGTATTTCTCTTTCCAGCGCTGGGCGTCGTCGCTCATGCAAGAGGTCCGCGAGGACCTGGGCTCAACGCGGGTAATGCATCAGCGGTAAGCGAACCCGGCAGACGAATCTCTACCGCGACGGGCAGGTGATCGGAAATGGGCTGCGCCAGCACTCGCACACTTTCCAGTGTAAGGCTCGGGCTGAGCAGGATGTGGTCAAGGCAGCGCTGCGGGCGCCAGCTGGGAAATGTGGCTTCGACTTGCGGGGCCAGCAGGCCCAGGTCGCGCAGCGGGGAATTCTGCAACAGGTCGTTGGCATGGGTGTTCATGTCCCCCATCAACACCTGGTGCTTGTAGTTACCAATCAGGTCACGCACATAGGCAAGCTGCAGGTTGCGGGTACGTCCGCCGAGTGCCAGGTGCATCATCACCACCACCAAGGCTTCAGGACCTTCACCGAAACGCACGAGGATCGCACCGCGGCCTTTCGGACCCGGCAGCGGGTGATCCTCGATGGCGGTCGGCTTCAAGCGGCTGAGCACACCATTACTGTGCTGTGCCAGGCGCCCCAGGTTGCGGTTGAGCTGCTGATACCAGTACGGGAACGCGCCGAGCTGGGCAAGATGCTCCACCTGGTTGATGTAGCCCGAGCGCAGGCTACCGCCGTCAGCCTCCTGCAAGGCGACCAGGTCGAAGTCGCTGAGCAGGTCGCCGATCTTTTGCAGGTTACCGGTACGCCCCTTGTGCGGTAGAACGTGCTGCCAGCCACGGGTGAGGTAGTGCCGGTATTTCTCGGTACTGTTGCCCACCTGAATGTTGAAGCTGAGCAGGCGCAAGCGGCTGTCTGCCGGCAGGCCCGTGGCTTGCAGGTGGTGTTCGTTGACCTGCGGCTCGTGCAGGCCAACGACGCGTTCGGTACCCCAACGGCGCATGGCGGGCCCCTTACTTGGCTGCGCGTTCTTTAGCGATCAGTTGGTCGGCAACATTGAGGACCGCTTCAGGACCACCGGCAGTGCCCAGGTCGAAACGGTACTTGCCGTTGACGATCAGGGTTGGAACGCCTTGCACACCGTACTTCTGCGCGAGTTCCTTGGCCTGCTTGATCTGGCCCTGGATGGCGAAGGAGTTGAAAGTGGCCATGAACTTGTCCTTGTCCACGCCCTGGGTGGCGACGAAGTCAGCCATTTCGTCCGGCTTGGTCAGGCGCTTGCCCTGCTTCTGGATCGCTTCGAAAACAGCGTTGTGTACTTTGTGTTCCACACCCATGGCTTCGAGGGTCAGGAACAGTTGGCCGTGGGCATCCCATGGGCCACCAAACATGGCGGGAAGGCGACGGAAGTTAACGTCCTTGGGCAGCTTTTCAACCCATGGGTTGATGGTCGGCTCAAAAGCGTAGCAATGCGGGCAGCCATACCAGAACAGCTCCACCACTTCGATTTTGCCGGGTACCGACACCGGTACAGGGTTAGCCAATTCAACGTAGGTTTTACCGGCTTCAAGCGGCACATCGGCTGCTTGCGCGGTCATGCCGAAGAGGCTGGCAGTGACGAGAGCGGCGCTGAGGATCAGATTACGCATGCTTTACTCCTGGACAAATAAAGTCGCCTCACGCGACCTTTGTTGTGACAGGTCTACGCGGGCATGAGTTCGTTAGTGTAACGGCAGCGGCCACAAAAAAGGGCGGCCTGAGCCACCCTTTTATGCTTGCATCGCGGGATTAATCGAGTGTTAACGTTGCGTGCAACTTAATGCAGGCCCTGGATGTAACTGGAGACGGCTGCAATGTCTTCGTCACTCAGCTTGCGAGCGATGGTGCGCATGATTGCGGCGTCGCCATCATTCGCTCGTCCGGCCTCTTCCTTACGGAAATCGGTCAGCTGTTTGGCGATATAGGTAGCATGCTGGCCACTCAGGTGCGGGAAGCCAGCGGCGGCGATGCCAGCGCCATTTGGCGAGTGGCAACCGGTGCAGGCAGGCAAGCCTTTTTCCAGGTCACCGCCACGGAACAGCTTTTCTCCGCGAGCGACCAATTTAGGATCAGCAGCTCCCACACTGCCTTTCTGGCTGGCAAAATACGCCGCGAGGTCCGCCAGGTCCTGATCGTTGAGATTGGTCAGCATGCCGGTCATTTCCAGCACTGTGCGCTTGCCGTCCTTGATGTCGTGCATCTGCTTGCTCAGGTAACGTTCACCCTGGCCGGCCAGTTTGGGAAAGTTCGGCGCCGGGCTGTTGCCATCCGGCCCGTGGCAGGCACCACATACGGCGGCTTTCGCTTGACCGGCAGTGGCATCACCTTTGACGGGGCCCTCTGCAGCGACGGCAGCGCCTGTGATGCCCAAGGTCAACAGCAGACTCACGATCAGTTTGTTCATCAGCTAATCCAACTACGGCTAAGGGTTTAAGAGTTATCTACCGGGTTTACTCACCACCAACTCAATGACGGCCTGGTAATCCTCAGTACTGCAGTCCATGCACAAACCACGCGGCGGCATTGCCTTGAAACCCTGGGTCACGCGCTGCATCAGCATGACCACGCAAACTCGGTTGTACAGCGCTTGTGGATCCTGTGTAGCCTGAGCGCCGTAAAGCGGGTTCAGGACACCAAAAGCGGCAACCATTGAGGCCATACATCGACCTTTTCAGGGTTTGAGAGCGTTTTGCGTTCTAATGCGCAATAAAGGTCTTTCGCTCCCGTGAACTTCATCCTTCGCTGGGACAAAGCACACACAAAATCTGCGGCATTATATACTGGCGCTACTGAAACGGAAACGACACCGCTTGCCGCACCCTTTTTCGGCACCGCCCACATCGGAAATCTCATGCAACTCAAGAATCCCATCCTCGGCCTGTGCCAACAGTCCACGTTCATGCTCAGCGCCGCCAAAGTGGACCAATGCCCCGATGACGAGGGCTTTGAAGTCGCCTTTGCCGGCCGCTCCAACGCTGGCAAATCCAGCGCACTGAACACCCTGACCCACGCCAGCCTGGCGCGCACCTCGAAAACCCCGGGTCGCACGCAACTGCTCAATTTCTTCAAGCTAGACGATGATCGGCGTCTGGTCGACCTGCCGGGCTACGGTTATGCAAAAGTACCTATCCCGCTGAAGCTGCACTGGCAGCGTCACCTTGAGGCTTACCTGGGTGGCCGGGAGAGTTTGAAGGGTCTGATTCTGATGATGGACATCCGCCATCCGATGACTGACTTCGACCTGCTGATGCTCGACTGGGCCGTCGCCAGCGGCATGCCGATGCACATCCTGCTGACCAAGGCCGACAAGCTCACCTACGGCGCAGCCAAGAACACGCTGCTCAAAGTGCAGTCCGACATCCGTAAAGGCTGGGGCGATACGATCACTATCCAGCTGTTCTCGGCGCCGAAGCGCATGGGCCTGGAAGAGGCTTACACGGTGCTGGCCGGCTGGATGGAATTGGCGGACAAAGGCGCAGAAACTACCGAGTAACTTTTCTGCGGGCAAAAAAAACCCCGGACTTCGTATGGGGAGGGAAGTTCGGGGTCCAAGTTCCGGACCGCTAGGGCGGGGTCCAGATATCTGCCAACACTTAACACAACATAGGAGCATTGAAGGGCTTCACCACCCATTCAGTAACTCTGAGTGGCAGTTCACAGGTTAAGTTCCGGCAGCTCCAAAAAACTATTGGAAATAACTGACGGCGATTTGCGCTCTAAAGCACTGCGCCAGCACCCTCGGTGTTGGCGCAGCTCTGCAATCAGTGCGCTTCGTCCCAGTTATCGCCCACGCCCACATCCACCACCAACGGTACGTCCAGCTGGGCTGCACCACTCATATGTTCGCGAATCTTCTCGCTGACTTGTGGGACCAGGTCCTCACGAACCTCCAGCACCAATTCGTCGTGCACTTGCAGGATTACCTTGGCATCCAGGCCCGACTCGGTCAGCCAGTTATCCACCTGCACCATGGCTTTCTTGATGATGTCCGCCGCCGTGCCCTGCATGGGTGCGTTAATGGCTGTGCGCTCTGCCGCAGCGCGCTCCTGAGGCTTGTTGGAGTTGATATCCGGCAAGTACAGGCGCCGCCCGAAGAAGGTTTCCACATAGCCTTGGTCCGCTGCCTGGGCACGCGTGCGCTCCATGTATTCGCGAACACCTGGATAGCGGGCGAAGTACACATCGATGTAGGCCTTGGCGGTCTTGGTATCGACGCCGATGTCCTTGCCGAGCTTCTGGGCTCCCATGCCGTAGATCAGGCCGAAGTTGATTGCTTTGGCACTGCGGCGCTGGTTGGACGTGACCTCAGCCAGCTCAACCTTGAATACCTCGGCAGCCGTGGCGGTGTGCACGTCCAGATCGTTTCGGAAGGCGTTCATCAGCCCTTCGTCCTTGGACAGGTGCGCCATGATCCGCAGCTCGATCTGGGAATAGTCCGCCGCCAGCAGCTTGTAGCCCTTGGGCGCGACAAACGCCTGGCGAATCCGCCGCCCTTCGGCGGTGCGCACCGGGATGTTCTGCAGGTTCGGGTCGCTAGAGGACAAGCGCCCGGTTGCCGCTACCGCCTGATGGTAAGACGTATGAATGCGCCCGGTGCGAGGGTTGATCTGCTCCGGAAGGCGGTCGGTGTAGGTACTTTTGAGCTTGCTCATGCTGCGGTACTGCATCAGCACCTTGGGCAACGGAAAATCATCTTCGGCCAGTTTGGCCAGCACTTCTTCGGCGGTGGAAGCCTGCCCCTTGCCGGTCTTTTTCAACACCGGCATCCCCAGCTTCTCGTAGAGAATCGCCCCAAGCTGCTTGGGTGAGCCGAGGTTGAATTCTTCACCGGCGATCTCGAAGGCCTGGCGCTCCAGCTCGACCATCTTGTTACCCAGCTCGATGCTCTGGATGCCCAGCAGCTCCTTGTCCACCAATGCGCCCTGGCGCTCGATGCGTGCCAGTACCGGCACCAATGGCATCTCGATATCCGTCAGCACACTGGCCAGGCTCGGGATCGCGGCCAGCTTTGCGTGCAGCTCCTGATGCAGGCGCAAGGTCACATCGGCATCTTCGGCTGCGTAAGGGCCTGCCTGTTCAAGGGCAATCTGGTCGAACGTCAGCTGCTTGGCGCCTTTGCCGGCAATGTCCTGGAAGCTGACCGTGTCGTGGTCCAGGTACTTCTTCGCCAGGCTGTCCATGTCATGGCGGGTCGCCGTGGAGTTCAGCACGTAGGATTCGAGCATGGTGTCGAAGGCGATGCCGCGCACAGTGATGCCCTGTGCAGGGTCGCCACCGATGGCGCAGTTGGCGAGGATGTTCATATCGAACTTGGCGTGCTGGCCAACCTTGAGTTTGGTCGGGTCTTCCAGCAGCGGTTTCAAGGCCAGCAGCACGGTGTCCCGATCCAATTGATCCGGCGCGCCGATATAGGAATGGGTCAGCGGGATGTAGGCGGCTTCATGGGGCTGCACAGCAAACGAGACCCCAACCAATTGCGCCTGTTGAGCGTCAATGCCGGTGGTTTCGGTATCAAAGGCAAACAACGGCGCATCGTTGAGTTTTTTCAGCCACACGTCGAAGGTGGCCTGGTCCAGGACGGTGGTGTAAACCGCCTCTACCGGTACCGGTATAACGGCCTCGACCGGCGTTTCGGCGGCAGGTGCAACCTCGCTCGCCGACTTGAGCTCCACACGCTTGGCATCGCGCTGGATCTCGTCATACCAGCTCTTGAACTCAAGCAGCGTGTACAGCTCCAGCAGCTTTTCGCGATCCGGCTCGATCAGGTGCAGGTCATCCAGGCCCACGTCCAGTGGCACATCGATCTTGATCGTCGCCAACTGATAGGACAGGAATGCCATCTCCTTGTGCTCTTCAAGCTTGGCTGGCAGGGTTTTGGCCCCGCGGATAGGCAGCGTCGGCACAATATCCAGCTGCTCATAAAGCTCTTTGAGGCCGCCATTCACTCCCACCAACAAGCCCGAGGCGGTCTTCGGCCCAATACCCGGGACGCCTGGGATGTTGTCGGACGAATCGCCCATCAACGCCAGATAGTCGATGATCTGCTCGGGAGCGACGCCGAATTTCTCCTTTACGCCCTCAACGTCCATCGAGCTACCGGTCATGGTGTTGACCAAGGTAATGTGCCCGTCCACCAGCTGTGCCATGTCTTTATCACCGGTCGAAATCACCACCGGGCGGCTGGCGGCCGCGCTGCTGCGCGCCAGGGTGCCGATCACGTCGTCAGCCTCGACGCCTTCGACGCACAGCAACGGGAAGCCCAGGGCGATCACGCTTTGATGGAGCGGCTCGATTTGCAGGCGCATGTCATCGGGCATACTCGGGCGGTTGGCCTTGTACTCGGCGTACATCTCATCGCGAAAGGTCCCACCCTTGGCGTCGAACACCACCGCGAACGGGCTGTCCGGGTACTGCTTGCGCAGGCTTTTGAGCATGTTCAACACGCCCTTGACCGCACCGGTCGGCAGGCCTTTGGAGGTGGTCAGCGGTGGCAGCGCGTGGAAGGCGCGGTACAGATAAGAAGAACCGTCCACCAGGACGAGGGGCGCTTGGCTCATGAGCAGGATCAACCTTTTCGGCGGGTCAGGCGCTAGAATAGCCGGACCAATGAAAACAAAGGGACAAGGTTATCATGCGTACATTCAATCGCCTGCTGTTGACCGGTTTGATTGCACTCGCTCCGATGGCTGCCATGGCGGCAGACGATGCGCCTTCGGCAGACCCGGAAGTTACCATTCGCACGGAAGGCGACAAGACTATCCAGGAGTATCGCCAGAACGGCTTCCTGTACGCCATCAAGGTTACCCCGAAGGGCGCTCCACCTTATTTTCTGGTGCGCGCGGACGGAACCGATGCGAACTTCATCCGCTCTGACCAGCCGGATATGCTGATCCCGTCATGGAAGATCTTCGAATGGAAATGATTTCTTAATTTTAACCGGCGCTGCTAAGCCAGCGCCCGTAACGGCAGTTTTAACCATGTCTGTGTTCACCCCCCTGGCTCGGCCCGAGCTGGAAACCTTTCTCGCCCCTTATGGGCTCGGCCGCCTGCTTGATTTCCAGGGGATTGCCGCTGGCAGCGAAAACACCAATTTCTTTATCAGCCTGGAGCAGGGTGAGTTTGTCCTGACCCTGGTTGAGCGCGGCCCCGTGGCAGAAATGCCGTTCTTCATCGAACTGCTCGACGTGCTCCACGACGCCGACCTGCCGGTGCCGTACGCCTTGCGTACCACCGACGGTATCGCTTTGCGCGAACTCAAGGGCAAACCCGCCTTGCTGCAACCGCGCCTGGCCGGCAAGCACATCAAGGACGCCAACGCCCAACATTGCGCCCAGGTCGGCGACCTGCTCGGCCACCTGCACTTGGCGACTCAGGGCGAAAAAGTGCTGGAGCGCAAGACCGACCGCGGGCTGGACTGGATGCTCAGTGAGGGCGCGCAGCTGATTTCACACCTCAACGACGCACAGCAGCGCCTGCTGCAGGACACATTGAGCGAGATCGAAACCCACAAAGCTGACATCCTCGGCCTGCCACGGGCCAACGTTCACGCCGATCTGTTTCGCGACAATGCGATGTTCGAAGGCACACACCTTACGGGCTTGATCGACTTCTACAACGCCTGCTCGGGGCCGATGCTCTACGACGTGGCGATTGCCTTGAATGACTGGTGTTCGGATGCCGATGGCGCGATCGACGGGCAACGCGCCCGGGCGCTGCTGGGGGCTTATGCAGGGCTGCGGCCGTTTACTGCGAAGGAAGCCGAGCTATGGCCGACCATGCTGCGCGTGGCGTGCGTACGGTTCTGGTTGTCACGACTGATCGCCGCGGAGTCGTTTGCCGGCCAGGATGTTCTCATTCACGACCCCGCTGAGTTCGAGCACCGTCTGGCGCAACGCCAGCAGGTCAGTGTCCACCTGCCGTTCGCGCTCTAAAAGGCCTACTCGGTCAAAAAAATGTGGGAGCTGGCTTGCCTGCGATAGCGGTGTCGACTGACACGCCGCCATCGCGGGCAAGCCCGCTCCCACATTGGTTATGCGGCGATGGTTAAAGCGACTCCAGGCAGCCAGCCAAATCATTACCTAGCTTCTCCAGGACCTGCTCATAACCCTGAGCGGTAGCCGGGGTATAGCCACCCAACGCATCCAGCTCCGCCAACTTCACCGGCAACCCGGCAACCAGCGTCTCGGCCAATCGCGGCCGCAACGGCGGCTCGCTGAACACGCAGGTCTTGCCCACCTCCTGCAAGCGCGTGCGCATCGCCGCTACATGCTGGGCACCTGGCTGCACTTCGGCGGCCACGCTGAATACGCCGGTGTGCTTGAGGCCGTAAGCCTCTTCGAAGTAGTCAAACGCCTCATGGAATACGAAGTAAGGCTTGCCATCGACGCTCGCCAGTCGCTTTTTCAAGCGCGCATCCAACGCATCCAGGCGCTCACCAAAAGCTTTGGCGTTGCTCTGATAACGCTCGGCGTTTGCAGGATCAGCCGCACTGAGGTCCGCAGCCATGCGCGTGGCGATTACCCGCGCGTTCACCGTTGACAACCATAAATGCGCATCGACGCTGCCAGGTCGATGATCATGGTCATGCTCGTCGGCATCGTCGGCGTGGGAATGGCTATCTTCGCCGAAAATACGTAATTTCATCCCCGGCAGGTCCTGCACCGCCACGGTATTTGCCGTACGGCCTTTCAACACGCGCGGCAAAAAGGTTTCCATGTCCGGTCCGATCCAATACAACAGGTCCACCGACTGCACGCGCCGTACGTCGGATGGGCGCAATGCGAAGTTATGCGGCGACGCACCCGGCGGCAGCAATACCTCCGGAACCGCCACACCGTCCTGCACCGCCGCGGCAATCAGCTGCAACGGCTTGATGCTGGTCAGCACCTTCACATCGGCCTGAGCGGCACCCGCAACGAACAAACTGGTGACAAATACGACAAAAACGGGAAAAAGTCGGGACACGATGACCACTCAATGGCGTAGGAACGGGTAACATAATAACGTCTCTATCAAATATCTGTCGCCGCTCATGCCTAAAACACCGCTTGCCAGCCGTCCCCACGACCACTCTCACTGCGTGCACACCGCATTGTCAGAGGCCGATACCCTGTGCGCACAAAAAGGCTTGCGCCTGACCGCCTTGCGTCGCCGGGTGCTGGAGTTGGTGTGGCAGAGCCACAAACCGCTGGGCGCGTACGACATTCTTGGCGTACTCAGCGAACAGGACGGCCGCCGCGCTGCACCACCTACCGTGTACCGCGCACTGGATTTCCTGCTGGAAAATGGCCTGGTTCACCGTATCGCCTCGCTCAACGCGTTTGTCGGCTGCAACCACCCGGAGCACGCGCATCAGGGCCAGTTCCTGATCTGTCGCGAGTGCCACGCGGCCATCGAGCTTGAACAAAAAAGCATCAGTGACGCCATTATCCAAAGCTCTGCCGACGTCGGCTTCAAGGTCGAGGGGCAAACGGTTGAAGTGGTCGGCCTGTGCGCGGGCTGCCAGGGGGCTTGATGAGCAACGCGTTGATCCGTCTGGAGCAGGTCGGCGTCACGTTCGCCGGACAGAACGTGCTGGAAAACATCGCGCTGAGCGTGGAGCCGGGGCAAATCGTCACGTTGATCGGCCCCAATGGCGCAGGCAAGACCACCTTGGTGCGCGCCGTGCTTGGCCTGCTCAAGCCCGACAGCGGCAGTGTATGGCGCAAGCCCAAACTGCGCGTGGGCTATATGCCGCAAAAACTGCATGTGGACCCGACCCTGCCGCTGTCCGTATTGCGCTTCCTGCGCCTGGTGCCCGGTGTCGACCGCGCCCGTGCACAGGCCGCGCTCAAGGAAGTCGGCGCCGAGCAGGTGATCGACAGCCCGGTACAAAGCATCTCCGGCGGCGAAATGCAGCGCGTGCTGCTGGCCCGCGCCTTGTTGCGCGAGCCAGAGTTGCTGGTGCTCGATGAGCCCGTACAAGGCGTCGACGTCGCCGGCCAGGCCGAGTTGTACAGCCTGATCACCCGCCTGCGCGACCGCCATGGCTGCGGCGTGCTGATGGTCTCCCATGATCTGCACCTGGTGATGAGCACCACCGACCAGGTGGTCTGCCTCAACCGCCACGTATGCTGCTCCGGCCACCCGGAACAGGTCAGTGGCGACCCGGCGTTCGTGGAACTGTTCGGCAAAAACGCCCAGAGCCTGGCGATCTACCACCATCATCACGACCACGCCCATGACCTGCATGGTGCCGTTGTCGATACTCCCCACGTTCATGGAGATAGCTGCAAGCATGGCTGATTTTCTGCTCTACGCCCTGCTGGCAGGCTTGGCTCTGGCGCTGGTGGCGGGCCCGCTGGGCTCGTTTGTGGTCTGGCGGCGCATGGCCTATTTCGGTGACACCTTGTCCCATGCGGCGTTGCTGGGCGTGGCCATGGGCTTTCTGCTGGACGTGAGCCCGACCATCGCCGTGACCGTGGGCTGCCTGCTGCTGGCGGTACTGCTGGTGACCTTGCAACAACGCCAGCCGCTGGCCTCCGACACCCTGCTGGGCATCCTCGCGCCAAGCACCCTGTCCCTGGGCCTGGTGGTATTGAGCTTCATGCATGAAGTGCGTATCGACCTGATGGCCTACCTGTTCGGCGACCTGCTGGCGATCAGCCCGACTGACCTGGCCTGGATCCTCGGCGGCAGCGCTGGCGTACTGGTGTTGTTGGTGGCCCTGTGGCGCCCGATGCTGGCGATCACCGTGCATGAAGAACTCGCCCGGGTTGAAGGCTTGCCCGTCGCAGGGCTGCGCATGGCCCTGATGTTGCTCATCGCCGTGGTGATCGCTGTCGCGATGAAGATAGTCGGCGTATTGTTGATCACGTCGCTGCTGATCATTCCCGCCGCCGCCGCCCAGCGTCATGCCCGCTCACCGGAGCAGATGGCAATCGGCGCCAGCCTCTTGGGAATGTGCGCAGTGTGCGGGGGCCTGGCGCTGTCCTGGTTCAAGGACACGCCAGCCGGGCCGTCGATTGTGGTTACGGCGGCCGCCCTGTTTCTGCTGAGTTTTGTCCTGCCCCGTCGAGGGGTGTAGACTTGCTCGCTTTTTGCGCAAATAGAGAGTCGCAGGAATGAAGCCGTTCACCTCCCGTTATCTGCTCCTTGCCGCATTTTCCCTGCTGCTGGGTGCCTGTCAAAGCACGCCGCCCGCTGCCCCCGAGGCCCCGGACTCCCGCGCTGTGGCCATCGCGCAGCTGGAGCAAAACCTGGCCAGCAGCGAACTGGCAACCGCCGAAGACCAACTTGCGGCGTTGCAGGCCCAGTCCCCCAACGATCCCGCACTTGAGGCCTATCAGCGTCAACTGGCCGAAGCCTACCTGCAGCGCAGCCAGATCGTGCTGCAAAAAGGCGATGTCAACGCCGCCGCCACCGCCCTGAGCCGGGCCCGCGCGCTGATGCCAAAAGCCCCGGCACTGACCGGTGGCGTCAACAGCGCTATCAGCCATGCGCGCAAGGCCGAACTGGATCAGGCAGAAGCCGCGTTGAAAGCCGCCGAAGCCAAGCCTGCGGCCAAGGTCATCGACCCCGCAGCGCCGAGCACCACCGTGGCGCTGAACCTCGCGGATGTCGAAGACATGCGTCATCAGTTGGATGCCATCGCCACCGACGTGGTGAATTACCAGTGCGATGTCAGCATCCAGGTGCCACGCACCCAGGATTACCCGTGGCTGGCCACATTGCTGACCAAACGGGTGAAACGAATTGATTCGGGGTATGACCTGAAGATTCACCGACAGATCCTGAAACACATTCCGGCGCAGGTTGTGCTGATTCCGCGCAAGGCGGACTAAAAGCATCGCAGGCAAGCCAGCTCCCACATTTGAAGGGTGAACACATTCAAGTGTGGGAGCTGGCTTGCCTGCGATGACGATCTAACAAACAACCGATAATTTAAGCCGGAATCGCCTTGGATTTCGGCTCCCGCTCCCAAACCCGATGCTGTGCAATCGCAGCAAAGAACGCCTTGAACGCCTTGGCATCAGCGCCCACGATCAACCCCGCATCCGCTTCCAGCTTCAGCAAGTCCAGCAACGGTTTCACATCACTGGCCACCGCAATCGCCTTGAGGTGCTTGTACGCTTCCAGTACGTAATGCAACGCCACACCATCGCCGCTCAACGCCTTCACCGACTCCTTACCGCCCGGGATAAACACCGCGTCGAAGGCAATGGACGGCATGCCTTCCATCGAAGCGTCTACGGGTAGCGTCTTGCCATCGGCAGTGGTCACAGGCGCCGAAGTCGGGCCCAGCAACTTGGCATGGGCACCCTCTGCCTCCAGCGCTGCCTTGAGCGCATCAATTGCCGCACCATCAACGCCGTTAGCCGCCAGAATCGCCACCTTGCGCGTCTTGATATCGCCAGACAGCAAATTCACCTGGCTCAATGCCGGTGATTCCTTCAGCGATGTTTCACGTGCGGGCACCGTGCCCTTGGTCGGCGCTGGCAAGCCCAGGTTCTGCGCCACGCGTTTGGCCAGTTCCAGGTCAATGTTGGCCAGGATCTCGTTGACTTGACGCGCCCGGATAAACTCGCGCTCAACCTTGCCCAACTCGAAGCTGTAGGCCGCGATGATGTGCTCTTTCTCGTGGTGGCTCATGCTGTTGTAAAACAACGTGGCCTGGGAGAAATGGTCGCCGAACGACTCGCTGCGCTCGCGCACCTTATTGGCATCGACGCGCTCGTAGTAGGACTCGAAACCTCCATCGGCAGGACCGGCAGGCGTTTCTTTCGGCCAGCCACCATCAATCGAATTCGGCTCGTACGAGGCCCGCCCTTTATCGATCACGGTGCGATGTTGAGCGTCGCGCTGGCCGTTATGGAAAGGCACCACCGGGCGGTTGATCGGAATCTCATGGAAGTTGGGGCCGCCCAACCGACTGATCTGCGTATCAGTGTAGGAAAACAAGCGGCCTTGCAGCAGCGGGTCATTGGTAAAGTCGATGCCCGGCACGATATGGCCAGGGCAAAACGCGACCTGCTCGACTTCAGCGAAGAAGTTATCCGGGTTACGGTTGAGCACCATCTTGCCCAGCGGCGTGATCGGCACCAGCTCTTCAGGAATAATTTTGGTCGGGTCGAGCAAGTCGAAATCGAACTTGTGTTCGTCTTCTTCCGCCACGATCTGCACACCCAGTTCCCACTCGGGGTAATCGCCGCTCTCAATCGATTCCCACAGGTCACGGCGGTGATAGTCCGTGTCCTTACCGGCCAGCTTTTGCGCCTCGTCCCATACCAGGGAGCACGTGCCTACTTTTGGGCGCCAGTGAAATTTCACGAAGCTGGATTTACCTTCGGTATTGATCAAGCGGAAGGTGTGCACACCAAAACCCTGCATGGCGCGCAGGCTTTTTGGAATCGCCCGGTCAGACATGGCCCAGATCACCATGTGCGCCGACTCCGGCTGCAACGACACGAAATCCCAGAAGGTGTCGTGTGCCGAGCCGCCGGTAGGTATCTCGTTGTGCGGCTCAGGTTTTACCGCGTGTACAAAGTCAGGAAACTTGATCGCATCCTGAATGAAAAACACCGGCATGTTGTTGCCCACCAGGTCGAAGTTGCCTTCGTCGGTGAAGAACTTCACGGCAAAACCGCGCACATCGCGCACGGTGTCGCCGGAACCGCGCGGGCCCTGCACCGTGGAAAAACGCGCGAATACCGGCGTTTTATGCTCGGGCGTGCGCAGGAAACCGGCCTTGGTCAGTGCCGAATGGTCACCATAGCTCTGGAAATAACCATGGGCGCCGGTACCACGGGCATGCACGATGCGCTCAGGGATACGCTCATGGTCAAAGTGCGTGATCTTTTCACGCATGATGAAGTCTTCCAGCAGCGAAGGGCCACGGGCGCCGACTTTCAGGCTGTTCTGGTTGTCGGAAATCTTCACGCCCTGGTTGGTGCGCAGGGCCTGGCCGGTCGCATCGGAACGGAATTCTTCCAACGCCTGCAATTTGGCGTTGGTATTGCCTCGGTCCAGGGTATCAGTGCCCGCGACTTCACTCTTGGGCGGGGTGGCTGGCTTCTTGGTACTCATCAGTCAAAACTCCTTAGTCAAAGTGGCCAGAGCGTTCCCCGGCTCGTTTGAGCGAAACCCCAGGCACGGCACCCGGGAGATCGAATTGCTTAAGTAGTGACTGACAGGGTTTTGCGCCGTTCCTTTTTTATGACCTTTGGTCTCGTTATTGCCAAATCGCTGGATGGATACGAAATAAATGCTAAGAAACACTAGATGGACAGGCTAAAATGCGCGCCCGGCTAACCGCTGATCCCTTTTCAATGCGCCCCACAAGGTTCGCTACGTGATCGAGTTTCAAAACGTCCATAAAACCTACCGCGTCGCCGGTAAGGATATCCCCGCACTGCACCCCACCAGTCTGCGCGTCGCCAATGGCCAGGTGTTTGGCCTGATTGGCCACTCGGGTGCGGGTAAAAGCACACTGCTGCGCCTGATCAACCGCCTGGAAGAACCCAGCGGCGGGCAGATCACGGTCGACGATGAAGAAGTCACCGCCCTGGATGCCAACGGCCTACGCCGCTTCCGTCAGCAGGTCGGGATGATCTTCCAGCACTTCAACCTGCTGGCGTCCAAGACCGTGGCCGACAACGTCGCTCTGCCACTGACGCTTGCCGGTGAATTGTCGCGCAAGGAGATCGACCAGCGCGTGGCTGAGCTGCTTGCTCGCGTCGGCCTGTCGGACCACGCCAGGAAGTACCCGGCGCAGCTGTCCGGCGGTCAGAAACAGCGCGTCGGTATTGCCCGCGCCCTGGCGACCAAGCCAAAGATCCTGCTGTGCGACGAAGCCACCAGCGCCCTCGACCCACAGACCACCGCGTCAGTCCTGCAACTGTTGGCCGAGATCAACCGCGAACTGAACCTGACCATCGTGCTGATCACCCATGAAATGGATGTGATCCGCCGCGTGTGTGACCAAGTTGCAGTGATGGACGCTGGCGTGATCGTCGAGCAAGGTTCGGTCGCCGATGTGTTCCTGCACCCAAAGCATCCGACCACCAAGCGTTTCGTTCAGGAAGCCGAACAGGTTGACGAAGGCGAGCAGCACGACGACTTCGCCCACGTGCCGGGCCGCATCGTACGCCTGACGTTCCAGGGCGATGCGACCTACGCGCCATTGCTGGGTACCGTCGCTCGCGAAACAGGCGTGGACTACAGCATCCTGGCCGGTCGTATCGACCGCATCAAAGACATCCCTTACGGGCAACTGACCCTCGCCGTCACCGGCGGTGACATGGACGCCGCGTTTGCGCGCTTCACCGCCGCCGACGTTCACATGGAGGTCCTGCGCTGATGGACGTTTTCCTGAGTTTCTTTGCCAATATCGACTGGTCCGAAATCTGGCTCGCCACCGGCGACACCATGACCATGCTGTTCGGCTCGCTGTTCTTCACCGTGCTGTTGGGCCTGCCTCTGGGTGTGCTGCTGTTCCTGACCAGCCCGCGCCAACTGTTCGAACAAAAAGGCCTGTACGCGCTGCTGTCGCTGATCGTGAATATCCTGCGCTCGCTGCCGTTCATCATTCTGTTGATCGTGATGATTCCGTTCACCGTCCTGATCACCGGTACATCGCTGGGCGTTGCCGGCGCGATCCCGCCGCTGGTCGTAGGTGCTACGCCATTCTTTGCGCGGCTGGTAGAAACGGCCCTGCGCGAAGTCGACCGCGGCATCATCGAAGCCACCCAATCCATGGGTGCGAGCACCCGCCAGATCATCACCAACGCCTTGTTGCCCGAGGCGCGCCCCGGCATTTTTGCGGCGATTACGGTGACGGCGATTACACTGGTTTCCTACACGGCCATGGCCGGTGTAGTCGGAGCTGGTGGCCTGGGTGACCTGGCGATCCGTTTTGGTTACCAGCGCTTCCAGACCGATGTGATGGTAGTCACCGTGGTAATGCTGTTGATCCTGGTGCAAATTCTGCAAACCGTCGGCGATAGGCTGGTGGTGCATTTTTCTCGAAAATAACGGCCATTGCCGGCTCACAGCCGGCAGATGCCCGAACAAGGAGCTTGCTGGATGAAAAAACTACTGGTTGCCTTCGCTGCCGTTGCCGCGTTTTCCGCCCATGCCGAGACGATCAAGGTCGCTGCCTCGCCGGTGCCTCATGCGGAAATCCTCGAATTCGTGAAGCCTGCCCTTGCCAAAGAAGGCGTGGATTTGCAGGTCAAAGTTTTCACCGATTACGTGCAGCCAAACGTGCAAGTGGCTGAAAAACGCCTGGACGCCAACTTCTTCCAGCACCAGCCGTACCTGGATGAGTTCAACAAGGCCAAGGGCACTCACCTGGTGAGCGTTGGCGGCGTGCACCTGGAGCCGCTGGGCGCCTACTCCAGCAAGTACAAGAAACTGGCCGACCTGCCTGACGGCGCCAACGTGGTGATCCCTAACGACGCCACCAACGGCGGTCGTGCGCTGTTGCTGCTGGCCAAGAACGGTCTGATCACCCTGAAGGACCCGACCAACATCCTGTCGACCATCAAGGACATCACCGGCAACGATAAAAACCTGAAGTTCCGCGAACTGGAAGCCGCCACCCTGCCGCGCGTGCTGACCCAGGTCGACCTGGCGCTGATCAACACCAACTACGCCCTGGAAGCCAAGCTGGATCCATCCAAGGACGCCCTGGTCATCGAAGGCAGCGACTCGCCTTATGTGAACATCCTGGTGACCCGCGAAGACAACAAGGATTCGGACGCAGTGAAGAAGCTGGTTGCAGCCTTGCACACGCCTGAAGTGAAAAAATTCATCGAAGAGAAGTACAAAGGCGCGATCAAGCCGGCGTTCTGATGCCCCAATCTCCAACACACCGGAGATCAAAATGTGGGAGGGGGCTTGCCCCCTCCCACATTTGCTTTGTGTTGCCTGCTACTTGCGCTGTAGCAAGCCTGGCAACTGCGCTACCAGCTTCTGGTTGTTCAACGGCGCACGGATAAACCCACGCTGGGTACCATCCGGGCCGATCAGCGCCAGGTTGCCGCTGTGGTCCACGGTGTAGTTCGGCTTGCTGGTATCTGCCGGAATGAAGGGGATGCTCACGGCATTCGAAACCTTCTGCACATCCTCAACACTCGCGCCGGTCAGGCCCTGGAATTGCGGGTCGAAGTAACCCAGGTACTGCTTGAGCTGGGCCGGAGTATCGCGGCTCGGATCGACGCTGACCAAAATCACCTGCAACTTATCCACAGCCTCTTTGGGCAGCTCGCTCTTGATCTGGCGCAGCTGGGCGAGGGTGGTCGGGCAGATATCCGGGCAGAAGGTGTAGCCGAAGAACAACAGGCTCCACTTGCCTTTCAATTCATTGGCCAGCACCGGCTGGCCGTCCTGGTTGGTCATGCTCACTGCGGGCAACTGGCGGCTTTGCGGCAGCAAGATGATGCCCGCGTCGATCAGCGCGGTCGGGTCGCCCTGGCCTTTTCCCGAGAGCACTTTGTTGACGGTCAGGCCCATGATCAACGCCACCAGGGCCACGAGGATGAAGACGGTTTTTTGAGTTCGAGTCATAGGTTCAACAGTAAGTAGTGGTCTACGAGCAGGGCGATAAACAGCAACAGCAAGTACCAGATAGAGTACTTGAACGTGTTGATCGCCGCGTGCGGCTGGGTGCCACGGTACAGCACCCAGGCCCATTGCAGAAAGCGTGCGCCCAAAACCAGGGCGCAGGCCAGGTAGAGCACGCCACTCATATGGATGACATAGGGCATCAGGCTGACCGCCAGCAAGGCGAAGGTATATAGCAGGATATGCACCTTGGTGTAGTGCTCACCATGGGTGACCGGCAACATGGGGATGTCGGCCTTGGCGTATTCTTCTTTGCGGTGAATGGCCAGGGCCCAGAAGTGCGGCGGGGTCCAGGCGAAGATAATCAGCACCAGCAGCAGCGGTTCGGCACTCACATGCCCGGTGACGGCCACCCAACCCAGCAGCGGCGGTGCTGCGCCGGCCAGGCCACCGATGACGATATTTTGCGGGGTCGCTCGCTTGAGAAAGCCGGTGTAGATCACCGCGTACCCGAGCAGCGACGCCAATGTCAGCCAGGCCGCCAGGGGGTTGGTGAACGCCAACAGCAGCGCCAGGCCCGCCACCGCCAGCAACAACGCAAAGGCCAATGCTGCAGCGGGCGATACACGGCCCTCAGCCAGTGGCCGCTTATGGGTGCGCGCCATCAGCGCATCAATCCGCCGATCAACCACATGGTTCACCGCCGCCGCGCCGCCTGCACACAGGGCAATGCCCAGGTTACCGAACACCAGCACCGTCCACGGCACGCCAGCGCGAGTCGCCAGGAACATGCCCACCAGCGAGGTGATCAGCATCAGCACCACCACTTTGGGCTTGGTCAGCTCCAGATAGTCACGCCAGATTGCCCGATCGTGACCTGTGCCGATCAGGGTCGCCATGGCATCTCTCCTTTAAGGGTGATCAGGCCTGAGACCTGTTTGCGCGGGACAAACCGCCAACCGAGGGGCAGTGGGTCGCGAACCCGGACCAGGCTCGTGCGGGCGTGGTAATTGACCAGCACCAGGCTCAGCAACAAGGCCGCCCCACCCGCGTTGTGACCCACCGCCACCGGCAGCGGCAGGCCGAACGCCACATTGCTCACCCCCAGGCAGATTTGCGCAGCCAGGGCGATCAGCAGCAAGCCCGCCAACCGCGTCATGCCCACTGCACGCAGTTGCCAGGCCAACCCCAATAGCACCAGGGTGACCAGTACCGCGCCGATGCGATGGGTCAGGTGGATCGCCGTGCGCGCCTCGCTATCAAGTTGGCCGCCCAGGTAATTGGGGCCGATATGCTGGGTCAGGTGAAAGCCATTGGCAAAATCCGCCGCCGGCCACCATTGGCCGTGGCAGGTCGGCAGGTCGACACAGGCCACGGCCGCGTAGTTGGAACTGACCCAACCGCCCAGCGCGATCTGCCCGATTACCAGTACCAGCCCCGCCGTTGCCCAATATTGCAGGCGCCTGGGCACGATCAGCGCCGGCAGCACGCCGGATAAACGCAGGGTCAGCAAAAACAACAGGCTCAAGGTCGCAAAACCACCCAACAGGTGCCCGGTGACGACTTGTGGCCACAGCTTCAAAGTCACCGTCCACATGCCAAAGGCCGCCTGGGCGAACACCACCACCAATACAAACAATGGCAATTTCACCGGCTGGCCCGGGTCGCGTCGATGGCTCCACGCACGCGCCGCCAGCAGCGCGATCAGCAGACCCAGGGTGCCGGCGAAGTAGCGATGGGTCATTTCTGCCCAGCCCTTATCGGCCTCTACCGGCGTATCCGGAAAATGCAGTTCGGCGTGGGCCAACTGGGCTTCGCTTTGCGGCACGCCGATAAAGCCGTAGCACCCGGGCCAGTCCGGGCAGCCGAGCCCGGCGTGGGTCAGCCGGGTATAGGCACCGAGCAGCACGACGATCAGCGCCAATAAGGTGGCAAACAGCGCGAGGCGAAATCCAGGCTTGGCCATGACGGTGCCCCTATCCGATGTTCGACAGTTTCAGCAGCAGGCGCAGGTCGTTGAGCAAGTCCTTGCCCTTGACCTTGGCGTCGTAGCGCAGCACCAGGTTGCCGTGGGGGTCGACGATCCACAGTTGAGCCTCACCGGGCGCCGCGGCGTTCCTGGCAAAGGTCAACACATCCAGCGGGTAGCGCTGCAGTTGCGGGTACTCAGCCTTGAGCTTGGCCTCGTAGTCGGTGCTCAGCGGTTGCGCAGCCGCCAGGGCATGGTTGGCGCGGGACGCATCACGGCCAAGGCTGATTTGCAGTTGGCGCGCCAGGTACACCAGTTGTTGGCAATCGGCGGCGCAGGCGGTGGGTGCAGTGACCAACAGTTGCCACCGATCTTCGCCGGCCTGCACGCCGATATCGGCACGGGTCTGGCCGTTACCGATCAGTTCACCGTGATAGCTGCGGCTGTCCGGCACCCAGAACTGCAACTTGTACATGAAGGTGGCCAGCGCCATCGGACCGATCACCATCATGAGGATCAAAATCAGCTGCCAGCGCCCTTTGCGCCGGTCCGGCGTTTCAGACGTGCTGGGTGGATTCATGGCCGCTCCCATGGGGCTTCTCCTTTTTGTTGTGCCATCCGAGGTAGAGGTAAAGCACCAGCAGTGCCAGTGCCATGGCGAACCACTGCACTGCGTAGGCCAAGTGTTTTTCCGGGCCCATGGCAACGATAGGCCAGGTGGTTTCGTACGTACCCGGGCCCGCTTCGGCACGCAGTTCGTAGGCAAAGCCGCTGCGCCCCAGCTCGTCCCACAGCGCGGCGGGATGCAGTGCGGTGAGCAAACGTGGCCATTGCGCGCTGGCAGGGTCGGCATGCAGTTGGAAGGTCTCGCCGGGGGCGACGTACACCCAGGCGTCAAGATTCAATGCCTGTTCAGGCGTGGAGAAGGCCGGCGGCGTGCGCCGGTCCGGCCACGGCAACCAGCCGCGATTAAGCAACAGCCACAGGCCGCTAGCCTGGTCCTGAAAGGGTTGCAGCAGCTCGACACCTGCCTTGCCGTCACGCATACGGTTATCCAGCAATATGCTGTGCGCAGCGTCCAATTGCCCGCGAAGATGGACGCGGCGAAAGGCAGGGTCGGCCATATCATTGAGCTGCGCACTGCTGATCGGCTCGGCAGCGCGGCGCTCGGCATAACGCTCCACCAGCAGCTGTTTTTCATGCCCACGGGACAGTTGCCAGAACCCCAGGCTCACCATGAGCGGCAGCAACACCAGCACCACCAGCGTCGGCGCGATACCTGGACGAAAGCGCTGCATGGCACTGGCTATACTGGATCTCATCGCCCCTCCCTCTGTAGCCCTGGAGCCAGACCATGCTCAAAGCAGCCATTGCCCTGATGCTGATCGCGACTGTCGTGAGCCTGTTCAGTGGCCTGTTCTTCCTGGTCAAGGACGAGGGCAACTCCAACCGCCTCGTCACTGCCTTGACCGTGCGTGTGGTACTGGCCGTGATCACCGTGGGCTTGATCGCCTGGGGCTTTTTCAGCGGCCAACTGGTCTCTCATGCGCCTTGGTAATCCGCCTCACAGCACATAAACAAAGAAAAACAACCCGATCCACACCACGTCCACAAAGTGCCAATACCAACTGGCCGCCTCGAAGCCGAACTGGTGCTCGGCGTTGAAATGCCCACGCAGGATGCGCATCAGCATCACGAATAAAATGATGGTGCCGATGGTTACGTGGGCGCCGTGAAAGCCCGTCAGCATGAAGAACGTGGCGCCGTATACCCCTGAACCCAGGGTCAGGCCCAGTTCTTTATAGGCGTGGATGTACTCCTCGGCCTGGAACCCGAGAAACGCCAGGCCCAACAGCACTGTGATCGCCAGCCAGATTTTCAGCGCACCTCGATGGCCTTTACGCAGGGCATGGTGGGCGATGGTGATGGTCACGCTGGAACTCACCAGCAGGATGGTATTCACCAACGGCAGGCCCCACGGGCTGATGGTGCCTTCAGGCGCAGGATAGAGCTTGGGGTCAGGGTTATTGAGCAAGGGCCAGGCGAACTCGAAGTTCGGCCACAGCATATGCGCAACGCCTTTGGAGCCCTCACCTGCCAGCCATGGCGCCGACATGTGCCGCACATAAAACAACGCACCGAAGAACGCGATAAAGAACATCACCTCCGAAAAGATGAACCAGGTCATGCCCCAGCGAAACGAGCGGTCCATTTGCGCGCTGTACAGCCCGTCGCGACTTTCCTTGATCACAGCACCGAACCAGCCAAACAGCATGTAGGCCAATAACAGGCCGCCGACGAAAAAGATCCACGGCCCGTGGGATTCGGGGCGCGCAGCCTTCAAGTCGTTGAACCACACCGCCAGGCCGTACACGGTGACCAGCAGGCCAATCGTGGCAATTATCGGCCATTTGCTTTGCGCTGGTACGTAGTACGTATCATGAGTCGACATGTATTCGCTCTCCTGATTGAGGGGGCAAACAGTAGCTAGCCCCCGGTCCTCGCGGCCACGGGCGGTTGGCGCGCAGTGATATCGAACAGCGTGTACGCCAGGGTCAAATGCTTCACATCCTTGGGCATCGCGCGGTCGACGATAAAACGCACCGGCATCTCGATGCGCTCACCCGGCTGAAGCACTTGCTGGGTGAAGCAAAAGCATTCGGTCTTGTGGAAATACATGGCCGCTTCGGCCGGGGAAATACTCGGGATCGCCTGGGCGGTCATCGGCTTATTGGTGGGGTTGTAGGCCACGAACAGCATCTCGTTGACCGCCCCCGGGTTGACCACAATCTCATCGGCCTTGGAATGAAATTCCCAGACCATGTCGATGGCGTTGGTGGACAGAAACTGCACCCGAACCTGACGTGAGGGGTCGACCATTTGCTCGCCCTCGTACTGCCCGGCGGTCTTGCCGTTGATGCCGAAGGCCTTGCACATCACGTCGTAGATCGGCACCAGCGCGAAGCCGAAGGCGAACATCGCCAGTACCAGGATCAGCAGGCGGGTGACCAGGCGTTTGATCGGCACGGAGTCAGACATGACACCCACCCAAGGCTGGTGCGCCCCTCCCACATGGACCGCGTTCGCAACACACAGAGGTATTCATTTGACCTCCGGCGGGGTGGTGAAGGTGTGATACGGCGCAGGCGAGGGCACGCTCCATTCCAGGCCCTCGGCGCCATCCCAGGGCTTGGCCGGTGCCGGCGTACCCCCACGGATGCACTTGATGACAATGAACAGGAAGAAGATCTGTGTGGCGCCGAACATAAAGGCACCAATGGACGAAACCATGTTGAAGTCGGCGAATTGCAGGTTGTAGTCCGGCACCCGCCGCGGCATACCCGCCAGCCCTACAAAGTGCATGGGGAAGAACGCCATGTTCATGCCCACGAAAGACAGCCAGAAATGCAACTTGCCCAGGGTTTCGTCGTACATGTGGCCAGTCCATTTCGGCAGCCAGTAGTAGGCCGAAGCGAAGATCCCGAAGATCGCGCCGGGCACCAGTACGTAATGGAAGTGCGCCACCACAAAGTAGGTGTCGTGGTACTGGAAGTCCGCCGGGGCAATCGCCAGCATCAGCCCGGAGAAGCCGCCAATGGTGAACAGGATCACGAAGGCCACCGCAAACAGCATCGGCGTCTCGAACGTCAGCGAGCCCTGCCACATGGTGCTGACCCAGTTGAATACCTTCACCCCCGTGGGCACGGCGATCAGCAGGGTGGCATACATGAAGAACAACTCACCCACCAGCGGAATGCCCACCACGAACATGTGGTGCGCCCAGACGATGAACGACAGGAACGCGATGCTCGCCGTGGCGTAGACCATCGAGGTGTAGCCAAACAGCGGCTTGCGCGAGAAGGTCGGGATGATCGAGCTGACGGCGCCAAAGGCCGGCAGAATCATGATGTACACCTCGGGATGGCCAAAGAACCAGAACACATGCTGGAACAGCACCGGATCACCGCCACCGGCCGCGCTGAAGAAGCTGGTACCGAAGTGGATATCCATCAGCATCATGGTCACGCAGCCCGCCAGCACCGGCATCACCGCGATCAGCAGGAACGCAGTAATCAGCCAGGTCCACACGAACAGCGGCATCTTCATCAAGGTCATGCCGGGGGCACGCAGATTGAGGATGGTGGCGACCACGTTGATCGCGCCCATGATCGAACTGATGCCCATCAGGTGGATGGCAAAGATAAAGAACGTCACGCTTTCCGGCGCATAGGTGGTGGAAAGCGGCGCATAGAAAGTCCAACCGAAGTTCGGCCCGCCACCGGGGCTGAACAAGGTGGAGACCAGCAGCAGGAACGCCGCCGGCAGCAGCCAGAAGCTGAAATTGTTCATGCGCGGCAGGGCCATGTCCGGCGCGCCGATCATCAGCGGGATCATCCAGTTGGCCAGCCCGACGAAGGCCGGCATCACCGCGCCGAACACCATGATCAAGCCGTGCATGGTGGTCATCTGGTTGAAGAACGCCGGTTGCACGATCTGCAGACCCGGCTGAAACAGCTCGGCGCGGATCACCATGGCAAACGAGCCACCAAGCAGGAACATGGTGAAGGCAAACCACAGGTACATCGTGCCGATGTCTTTGTGGTTGGTGGTCAGCACCCAGCGCATCAAGCCTTTGGCGGGGCCGTGGGCATGGTCGGCATGACCGTGGTCGATCACAGTGCTCATGGCCGTTCTCCTGCAAGCGAGTGAGCGGGGAGATTCAGGGTATTGGCGTTGAAAGTAGTCATTTGCTTTCGGCCTGTTTCAAAGCCAGCACGTCTTTGGGCGTGACCATGTCGCCTTTGTTATTGCCCCAGGCGTTACGCTCGTAAGTCACCACGGCGGCGATATCCACTTCCGAGAGTTGTTTGCCGAAGGCTGCCATCGCGGTGCCGGGCTTACCGTGGAAGACGATGCCCAGGTGATCGGCGGCGGGGCCGGTGGCGATTTTCGAGCCCTTGAGCGCCGGGAACATCGGCGGCAAACCTTGGCCCTCAGCCTGGTGACAGGCAACGCAGGTGGTGTGATAGACCTTGTCGCCACGGGCCACCAGTTCGTCCAGCGTCCACTCTTTGGAGGTCAGCTCCTTGAGCTTGGCCGCTTCTTCCTTGCGCTCGCCGAGCCAGGTGTCGTAGTCGGCCCTGGACTTGACCTCGACCACGATGGGCATGAAGCCGTGGTCCTTGCCGCAAAGCTCGGCGCACTGGCCGCGGTAGATGCCGGGTTTCTCGACACGGGTCCAGGCCTCGTTGACGAAGCCCGGGATGGCATCGCGCTTGACCGCAAAGGCCGGCACCCACCAGGAGTGGATCACGTCGGCGGCAGTCACCAGAAAGCGCACCTTGGCACCCACCGGCAACACCAGCGGCTGGTCGACTTCCAACAGGTAATGTTCGCCCTTGGTGGCCTGGTTATGAATCTGCTCGGCGGGCGTGGCCAGGTTGCTGAAGAACTCCACATCCTGGCCCAGGTATTTGTAGTGCCACTTCCACTGGTAGCCGGTGACCTGGATATCGATATCCGACTCACTGCTGTCGTAGATGTTGATCAGGGTCTTGGTCGCCGGAATCGCCATGGCCACCAGGATCAGCAGGGGCACGACCGTCCAGAGAATTTCCACCGTGGTGCTCTCGTGAAACTTGGCCGCGACCTGGCCCGTGGATCGCCGGTGCAAAATCATCGACCAGAACATCGCGCCAAACACGACGATGCCGATCACCACACAGATCCAGAAAATGGTCATGTGCAGGTCAAACACGGCGTGACTGACTTCAGTAGCCCCTGGCGCCATATTCGTTGTCCAGGCGGCGTGCGCCTGGCCGAATACCGACCACAACAGGAGGCCCATCCATACGTGTGGATGTCGCGTCATTGCGGGTTCCCCTTTATGTTTCTTGTTATCCCGCCGGTTTGCACCTGCGGCCAAGGGAGCGGCTTCCATACTGCTTACAACCGCCAAGCCTTGCCTGCGCCATGCAGTTGGGCGTCATCAGCTAATTGCGTACAAAACCGAGTATAGACAGCCCTAGCAACCCCGCAATGTGTGGGGGCAAATGAATAGAAACAGACAGACGGACCCCGTAAAATGGGCGGCGGAATCGTTTATCCGACGAACGATGGCATTTCGATATAACGCCTGCCTATAACCATGAAATAATTATGACAAATGCGTCTTAGGCGCTCGTATAAACGAACTACCTTATCCTCTCCCTTTTCCTACGCCTGTTTCACTGGAGCCTTCATGAACACCGCCGCATTGCGCGAGCAGATTTCCCGTGCCCATCAACACGAAGCCAGCACCGGCCAACTTGCCACTCAGTTGGGACAACAATTGCCGCACCTGCACTCGGCCATTTCCCTGGCTGACGGTGATCGCAACATCGTTATGACGCGCTTTGTCACCGCTTACATCGACCTGGTTCCCGATTTGCTGGACGCTGCCAATGACGTGGCCCGCGAGGCCGGAATTGAAAGCCAGATCAAGCCGGTGCTGAAAATCGCCGAACACTTCTTCCTGCAACCCCCCGCGATCCTGGCCGGCCACGAAGGTCTGGACGGCCTGCTGGACGAAGCTTACCTGGCCCATCGCTTGGTGGAGGAGGTCAACGATCTGTATATCAAGCATTTCGGCCAGCCGTTGATTCCGGCGGATACCACCGTGGCCAACGTGATTGCCCATCAATTGATCGGCGAAACATTCGCCAACCAATTGGATGAAGCCGTACACCACGCAGTGGATGAAATGCTCAACGAAGACAGTTTTGCGCTGGAGTCGGTCGAGGCGTACCGCGAGACCCTGAAGAGCCCGAGCACCGAAGCGGCATGGAAGCGCTGGCCGTGCCTGTCGCGCCAGCTTGGGGTTGAGCTGACGCTGGATCAGCCTGCATAAAACTGCCATTTTACGGCGATCAAATGTGGGAGGGGGCTTGCTCCCGATTGGGGTGTATCAGCCAAAGAGATTTTGACTGGTCCACCGCTATCGGGAGCAAGCCCCCTCCCACATTTTTTGATCGGGTTTCGTCAGGTAACGGACGGCGCCGAACCTATTCCCACCGTCGTACGTACCCGACCTTCCAACCGGCGCTTCAAGCCACGCGCCTCGATCACCAGCGTCGAGCCCTTGGCCGCATTGGCCCGCCCCCACTCCTCCAGCAATTCCAGACAAGAGTGGTCGATGTAACTCAAGTTACTCAGCGGCACATGCAACGTGGTCCCCGCAGGCACCGCCGACAGCACCTGAGTCAGCGCCGGCACTTTCAGAAAGGTCGCCGCACCCGTCAAGCGCAGCTCCATCTCCCCCTCTTGAGGCAGGTCGATCAAGCTGACTTTCAGCCGCGAAGCCTTGAACGCCAGTTTGAGCAGCGTAAGTCCGAAGCCCACCAGCACACCGGTCAGCAAGTCGGTGAAGATGATCGCCAGTGCCGTGGCCGCATAGGTGAACATCGGCATCCGCCCGTAACGCCCCAGCGCCTTGAACGCCTTGACGTCCACCAGCTTGATCCCGGTGTACACCAGCACACCCGCCAGACTCGCGACCGGAATGCTTTGCAGCACGCTCGACAGCAAGAGCACGAAGCCGAGCAACCACAGGCCATGGAACATCGCCGACAACCGAGTGGTAGCCCCGGCCTGGACGTTGGCCGAGCTGCGCACGATCACGCCGGTCATCGGTAGGGCACCCACCAGGCCGCAGAGCATGTTGCCGACACCTTGGGCAGACAACTCCTTATCGAAATCGGAACGCTGGCCGCTGTGCATGCGGTCCACCGCAGCGGCAGACAGCAGGGTTTCAGCGCTGGCGATAAACGCTACGGCGAAAGCTGCGATCAACAGCTGTGGGTCGGCCAGGTTGAGCAGATCGCTGGGGCGCAGCCAGTCAATGGCATCCGCGAGATTTTCCGGGACCTCCACGCGCTTGACCTGCAGGGCCAGCACCAGGCTGGTGACGGTCGCCAGCCCCACCCCCAGCAGGGCGCCCGGCACAAAACGCAATTGCCGCGGGCGGAATTTGTCCCACAGGTACATGACCAACATGGTCGACAGACCGAGCAGGCCGGCCTGCCACCCGAGCCCGCCACCCAAGGTCGGAAGCGCTTCAGCCACCGCCGCCGGGAAGCCTGCCAGGTTATCCAGCCCGGATGGCTTGGGCGCCCCATCAAGCATCACATGGATCTGCGAAAGCACAATCAACACGCCGATCCCCGCCAACATGCCGTAGACAACCGCCGGCGCCGTGACACGAAACCAGCAACCCAGGCGCAAACGCCCGGCCACCAGTTGTAGGAAGCCGGCCAGCAGCAGGATCGGCCCCAGCATCATCATGCCGTGTTGGCGCACCAGTTCGAACACCAGTACCGCCAAACCCGCCGCCGGGCCGCTGACTTGCAGCGGCGACCCCGCCAACCAGCCCACCACCAGGCCACCGATGATCCCGGTGATCAGCCCCTTGGCCGGCGGCATACCGGATGCGATCGCAATGCCCATGCACAGCGGCAAGGCAACCAGAAAAACAACCACCGAGGCGAGCAGCTCTCGTGGCAAAACAGCTTTCAATTGAGCAGCACGCATGATGACTCTCCCGAGGCATTCGCCGGGCGCGGTAAAGCCTGGCTGCGTCCATGGCAGCCACCGCGTTACCCGGCAGGGAAGTGTTTTAGAAGCGCGCTTTAGGCGTCGCTGAAGGGATCGGCTCGGTGCCGTTCAGCGGTCGGAACGCCGCTTTGTCCGCATCGTAGGCCCGAATTTCGCTGGTCTCGATGTTGTAGATCCAGCCATGGATAAACAAATGACCATTGGCCATGCGCGAAGCCACGGAAGGGTGGGTGCGCAAATGTTGCAGTTGGGCGATAACGTTTTCTTCGGTCAGCACCGCCATGCTCTCGCCTTCGTTGGCGCAGTCGCAGTTGTCATGGACCATGGTCTTGGCGACCTCGGCGTGACGCAGCCATGCCTTGACCGTCGGCATCTTTTCCAGGCTGTCTGGGTTGAGTACCGCGCGCATCGCGCCGCAGTCGGAGTGCCCGCACACAATGATGTGCTGTACACCAAGGGCAAGCACCGCATACTCGATGGCCGTGGAGACACCACCGTTCATTTGGCCGTAGGGAGGCACCACGTTACCGACGTTACGGGTCACGAACAGGTCGCCCGGGGAGCTTTGGGTAATCAGCTCGGGCACGATGCGCGAGTCGGCGCAGGTAATGAACATTGCCCGCGGGCTCTGGGCCGTGGCAAGTTTCTTGAAGAGTTCTTCCTGCTGAGGGAAGACGTCGTGATGGAAATGCAAAAAACCGTCAACGATGTGTTGCAGCGCTGCATCGGCGGACTCCGCCACAGGGGCTGAAGCCGACGCAGCCAACGGCTGTTTATCCTTGTCACTCATGATTCATCCTCTTGATCAATGCAGGGGAGGGTTCAGGTCAGTTCGACGCCAGGGCAGTGAAATAGTTGTAAAACCACCGCAGAACAGGGCACCGACTCGTCAGTCACTCGCTGAACAAGGTAACCGCTGAAACTTAACTCAAACTGAATGAAACGCTCTAGATCGCGGGTTTCAGTGATGTCAAAAGGCGACTATTCCTACGGTAAATTCACCGCCATCTTCTTCAGTTTACAACAATGTCATCTGTCTGCCCGGTGGGCAGAATGCGGTGCAATCCAGGTTGAATCCTTCGCGTCGGTTCAGCCCCAAACGCTTGATCGCCTTGCTGAAGCGTTGAGCCAGCAAATCGGCAAAGGGCCCTTCACCCCGCATGCGCACACCGAAGCGGCTGTCATACACCTCACCACCGCGTACCTGACGCACCAGGCTCATCACATGAGCCGCACGCTGCGGGTAGTGTGCCGCCAGCCACTCCTCGAACAGCGGCGCCACTTCCAACGGCAGGCGCAGCATCATGTACGCCGCGCTTTGCGCACCGGCCGCATGAGCCTCGGTCAGCAGGTTTTCCAGCTCACTGTCGTTGATCATCGGAATCATCGGCGAGCACAACACACCCACCGTAATACCCGCGTCGCGCATCACCCGAATGGCCCGCAACCGCGCCTTGGGCGCCGCCGTGCGTGGCTCCAGGATGCGCTTGAGCTCGTCATCCAGGCTGGTCAGGCTGATCATCACCGCCACCAGGCGCTGACGGGCCAACTCGGTGAGCAGGTCCAGATCACGCAGGATCAGCGAGCCCTTGGTGATGATCGTCACCGGGTGACGGTAGCGTAGCAGCACTTCAAGGGTTTGCCGCGTGATCCTGTATTCGCGTTCGATAGGCTGGTACGGATCGGTGTTAGAGCCCAGGTTGATCGGCGCGCACACATAGCCAGGCTTGGACAGCTGCTGCTCCAGCACATCGGCCGCATTGCTCTTGGCAATCAGCCGGGTCTCGAAGTCGAGCCCCGGGGACATGTCCCAATAGGCATGGCTGGGCCGTGCATAACAATAGATGCACCCATGCTCACAGCCGCGGTAAGGGTTGATCGAGCGATCGAACGGCAAGTCCGGCGAGTTGTTGCGGGTGATGATGGTCTTGGCCGTTTCGATACGCACTTCGGTGCCTTGAGTGGGCGGCACCTCCTGGTACCAGCCATCGTCCTCGGCCACGCTGACCGTAGGTGCAAACCGGTTGTGCAGGTTGGTGGCCGTGCCCCGACCCCGGGGCGGCAGCGCAGTAGTCATGAAAACGCCTCGATACTGTTTTTATATACAGTATCGAGGCGCGGGGTTGCTGACCAGTGCCGTTGGGCGGCTAGAGTGGGATCAGTGCTTTTGCGTCACCTGCCCCAGATCATCGCCCGACGTGGTGCGCATATCGCTTTTGCGCAGGCCTGCCACATCGCTGGCGTTTACCGGCGCCCCTTGGTTGCCCCAGCTGCCACGGATAAAACTGACCACATCGGCCACTTCCTGGTCCGACAGGCGCCAGGCGAATGCCGGCATGGTGAAGGTGGACGGCGCGGTATGCGTCGCCGGCAAGGTGCCGCCGTTCAACACAATGTTGATCAACGACGTGGCGTCCGCCGTCTGCACGACCGGGTTACCCGCCAGCGCCGGGAACACCCGCGTATAGCCATGACCATCGGTGCGGTGGCAGGCCGCGCAGTTGTCGATATACACCGAGGCGCCCGGCTTGCTGTCATCACCTTTCCAAAGCGCCTCGGCCACCTGCTTGTCGTACTGGTGCGGCTGATCCTTGGGGTCCACCGCCGGCAGGCTCTTGAGGTAACGGGCGATAGCGGTCAAGTCATCTTCTGACATGTACTGCATGCTGTGGACGACAACATCGCTCATACCACCGAACACCGCACTGCGGTCACTGCGACCGGTCTTGAGAAACTGCACCAGTTGCTCTTCGCTCCAGCTGCCGAGGCCGTCCTTGTGGTCGCCACGCAGGCTTTTCGCAATCCAGCCCTCCAACGGCGCGCTGCCGGACAGGAAGTCGTTGCCGTCAGTGGCGCTCAGGGCCTTTTCCTGCATGGTCAGGGCACGCGGCGTATGGCAGGCGCCGCAGTGTCCCAGGCCTTCCACCAAGTACGCGCCACGGCTGATCACCGGATCCGCTGCGGCTGGTGACGGTTGCGTCTCGACCGCCGGCGCAAACATCCAGCGCCACGCGGCCAGCGGCCAACGCATACTCAAAGGCCAGGGGATATCGCTGTCCTTGTTCTCTTGGGCGACCGGCCCGACGCCCTTCATGAAATACGCATACAGCGCTTGCATATCGCTATCGCTGACACGCGCGTAGGACGGATAGGGCATGGCCGGGTAAAGCGTACTGCCGTTCTTGGCGACGCCATGGCGCACGGCCTTGTCGAAGTCTTCGAAGCTGTAGTCGCCCAGGCCGGTCTTGTCTGGGGTGATGTTGGTGGAATAGATCACGCCGATGGGCGTTTCCATCGGCAGGCCACCGGCGAAGGGTTTGCCGCCTTTGGCGGTGTGGCAAGCCACGCAGTCGCCGGCACGTGCCAGGTATTCACCCTGCTTGATCAAGTCAGATTCCGCAGCGCTCACCGAGCAGCTGCTGAAGAGCGCCAGGGAGGCGATAACGAGTGCTTTCATGGTCATCGCTCCTTATGCCTGAACCAGTGGGCCGGGGTTTTTCAGGTACTGCTCGCGGATTGCTCGAGCTGACCAATAGGTCAACGCTGCCACCAAGCCGGTAGGGTTATAGCCCAAGCCCTGTGGGAAAGCAGACGCGCCCGGGACGAACACGTTGTGCACATCCCAACACTGCAGGTAGCGGTTCAACGCACTGGTTTTCGGGTCGGTGCCCATGATGGCGCCGCCGTTGAGGTGGGTGGTCTGGTAAGAGGCGGTATTGAAGTGATCACCGACTTTTTTACCCAACACGGCGATGGCCTTGGGGTTCATCGCCTGTGCGACCTTACCCATTTTCTCGACCATGAAGCGGTTCATCTTGATGTCGTTTTCCTGCCAGTCGAACGTCATGCGCAGCAGCGGCAGGCCGTAGGCATCGCGGTAAACCGGATCCAGATCCAGATAGTTACTACGGTAGGATTGATGGGCACCGTGGGCATCCATCGACACCTGGTGGGTGTAGTAATCGGCGGTGGCACGCTTCCAGGCGCTGCCCCAGGCCGGCGTGCCCGGCGGGTTGGAAGTACCGGCAATCGGCCGGCTGCCCGCCTGGTTGACCCACATCGGCGAGCCCCCCACGAAGCCGTGGGGGCCGTGGTCGAAGTTGTCGGCGTTGAAGTCGTCGATGGCCACGCCATTGCCGCCCGCGCCGATGAAGTTGTTGGTGTGGGTGTCCTTATCAAAGAACGCCTTGATGGTGCCCATGTTCTGGTAGGCGAAGTTGCGGCCCACCACGCCCTCATTGGTAATCGGGTCGTAGGGTTTGCCGATGCCCGACAGCAACATCAGGCGCACGTTATGGAACTGGAACGCGCCCAGAATCACCAGGTCTGCCGGCTGCTCGCATTCGCGGCCCTGGGCATCGATATAGGTCACGCCGGTGGCTTTTTTCTTGGTGCTGTCGAGGTTGACCTTGAGTACGTGGGAATTGGGCCGCAACTCGAAGTTGGGCACCTGGCGCAGGGCCGGCAGGATGTTCACGTTCGGCGACGCTTTGGAATACATGTAGCACACGTAGCCACTGCAAAAGCCGCAGAAATTGCACGGTCCCATCTGCGCGCCGTAGGGGTTGGTGTATGGCCCCGACGTATTGGCCGACGGCAGGTTGTAAGGCTTATAACCCACCTCCGTAGCTGCTTTCTGAAACAGTTGAGCGGAGACCGTATTCTTCTGCGCCTCCAACGGGAACGGGTTGGAACGATCCGGCGCGTAAGGGTTGCCCCCACGGCCTTCACCTACCAACTGACCTTTGACCGTCCAGGCCTGCCCGGAGGTACCGAAGACTTTTTCCGCATAGTCGAAAAACGGCTCCAGCTCTTCATAGCTGACGCCGAAATCCTGGATGGTCATGTCCTTGGGAATGAAGTTCTTCCCGTAGCGTTCCTCGTAATGGCTGCGCATACGCAACTCGATCGGATCGACACGAAAATGCACGCCCGACCAGTGCAGCCCCGCGCCGCCCACGCCATTACCCGGCAGGAACGCACCGAGTTGACGGTTGGGCAAGGCCACATCATTCACACTATGGCGAATGGTTACTGTCTCTTTGGAAATGTCCTGGAACAGCTTCTTACGCACGCTGTAGGTCAATTCGTCGATGACCTGGGGATAGTTGCCGTCCGGATAAGTGTCCTGCATCGGGCCGCGCTCCAGCGCTACCACGTTGAGGCCTGCTTCCGTCAGCTCCTTGGCCATGATCGCGCCGGTCCAGCCAAAGCCTACAATCACCGCATCCACTTTCTTCATGATGGTCGCCACGTTTATGCCCTCTCGCCGCGAATGGAAACAGCCGGGAAGGGGTATTGCTCGTTGCGTTCCACCCAATCCATAAAGTCGGCGCGGGCGCCGGGGAAGCCGATCATGGTCCAGCCGACCATGCCTTTATTGCCGCCATGGATCGGGTCGCAGAAGAAACCTTCCTTGGTGTTTTGCAGCAACAGGTTAAAGAACATCTTTGGCGGCACGGCGTCGAAGTGCGCGGCAACTTCGCTGCCGCCGGCCTCCAGACGGCGTAGCATATCGTCTCGGGTAGCGCTGTCTTGCGCAGCAAAAGCCTTGCCGTTGAACGCTTTCGACCATGCGTCCGTTGCGGCGATACCCAGGCGATAGATTTCCTTGGGTACCAATTTGCTCTGCCAGCCCATTTCCGGCGGCGCATCGGCGTTGAAGGGACCTTGCATGAACCACAGGGCGCCGCTGGCGTAAGGGGTGTTCATCTGGCGGTCGATATATTCCGGCGCGCCAGCTTCCAGTGCGCCAGGGCCTTGGGCATCAGCCGGAATCAAGCGCTCGACGGCGGCGTTGATGAACGCCCATTCCTCGGCCGTGAAATAGCTCGGCTCATAGGCTTTATCGCTCGTCGCAGGTTTGGCCGGCGCCGCTTGGGCAGGCTCCGGCGTGGCCATCAGCATCGAACCACCCAGGCCGGTGCTGGCAACCGTGACCACCGGGATCAAGGTCAAGGATTTGCGTAAAAAGTCACGCCGGGGGTTGTCTTGATCTTGATCAGACATGGGTATACCTCATCATGTGGGCACGGGTTTGGCAGCCGCTTCTGTGAACGGCTTGTCTTTTTTTAGCGGCATATTGGATACAACCGATCCAATGAGATAGATCGCAGCCGCAATCAATAGTTACAAATGATAGCAGGCTAAGGATGCCGAGGAGAGATTCAGCGACCTAAGTCGCATAAAAATGGGAGCAAAACAGTGGGAGGGAGCAGCTTGCTCCCGATGGCGGTGTATCAGTAACCAATCAGTTGGCTGACACACTGCTATCGGGAGCAAGCCCCCTCCCACTTTTGGTACGCGTAAGGGTTGTCAGTCTTTTTTGAGCTTGGGATTGGGGAAGAACTGCACCGCCTGCACTTTTGGATCCGCCGGCGCTTTCAATGCCGATGTATTGACCCGCGTGCCCAACTCCTTGGGCACCGAAAGCCCCTGATCATTCAACGTATCGGTATACCCGCAGGCCACGCATTCGCGGTGCGGCACGCTGTCTTCGGTCCACATTTTCAACTTGTCCGGCTCACTGCACGCCGGGCAGACCGCCCCGGCGATAAATTGCTTTTTGGTAATCACAGGCGCTTCACTCATGCTGCCGCGTCCTCACTCAGGCCGCTGTGGCGCAAGAGTGCGTCAATCGACGGCGCCCGTCCGCGGAAGTCGACGAACAGCACCATCGGCGCCTGGGAACCGCCACGCGCCAGGATCGCTTCGCGAAACGCACGCCCGGTCTGGGCATTGAGCACACCGTCTTCTTCGAACTTGGAGAAGGCATCGGCCGAGAGCACTTCGGCCCATTTGTAGCTGTAGTAACCCGCCGCATAACCACCGGCGAAGATGTGCGCGAAGCTGTTGGGGAAGCGGTTGTAGGCCGGCGGACGCATCACCGAGACTTCATCGCGTACACCTTCAAGCACCTGCGCCACGCTGCGGCCATCGCCATGAGTGGCGTGCAGCTCAAAGTCGAACAACGAGAACTCCAGCTGACGCACCATCATCAGGCCGGACTGGAAATTCTTCGCCGCGAGCATTTTTTCCAGCAGGTCCTGGGGCAGTGGCTCGCCGGTTTCATAGTGGCCGGAGATCAGCGCCAGGCCCTCGGGCTCCCAGCACCAGTTCTCCATGAATTGGCTCGGCAATTCCACCGCATCCCACGCCACGCCGTTGATCCCGGATACACCGGCGTGCTCGACGCGGGTCAGCAGGTGATGCAGGCCGTGGCCGAATTCGTGGAACAGGGTGGTGACTTCATCGTGGGTCAGCAGCGCAGGCTTGCCGCTGTCGGCTGGCGTGAAGTTGCACACCAGGTTGGCGACCGGGCTTTGCAGCACGCCATCGACGGTGCGACGACGATCGCGGGCACCGTCCATCCAGGCACCGCCACGCTTGTTGGCGCGGGCATACAGGTCGAAGAAGAAGCGCCCGACGTGCTCGCCATTTTCTTTGATTTCAAACAGGCGAACGTCCGGGTGCCAGGTGTCGAAGCCCTTCTGTTCGGCAATCTCGATGCCGTACAGGCGTTGCACAATGGCAAACAGGCCGCCCAGCACCTTGTCGATCGGGAAGTAAGCACGCAGGGCTTCCTGGGACACGCTGTAGCGCTGCTCACGCAATTTTTCGCCATAGAAACCGCTGTCCCAGCTTTGCAGGTCGGCGCAGCCTTGTTCGGCGGCGTAAGCCTTGAGCTGTTGCAGATCCTGTGTGGCGAACGGCTTGCTGCGTTTGGCCAGGTCCCGCAGGAAGCTCAGCACCTGGTCGCTGGAGTCGGCCATCTTGGTCGCCAGGCTCAGCTCGGCGAAGGACGCGTAACCCAACAATTGGGCCAGTTCCTGACGCAGGTCGAGAATCTGTTCCATCACCGGGCCGTTATCGTTCTGACCGGCATTCGGGCCCTGGTCCGACGCACGGGTGCAGTAGGCCGCGTAGACCTCTTCACGTAGGGCGCGGTCCTGGGCATAGGTCATCACGGCGTAATAGCTGGGGAATTCCAGGGTGATCAGCCAGCCGTCGAGGCCCTTGGCCTGGGCGGCGGCAGCCATTTGCGCCTTGGCCGAGTCGGTCAGGCCGGCGAGGGTGGCTTCATCGGTGACGTGCTTGGTCCAGGCCTGGGTAGCGTCCAGCAACTGGTTGGAGAATTTGCTGCCCAGCTCGGAAAGCTTGCTTTGCACTTCGGCGTAGCGCTTTTGCTGCTCCGGCGGCAGGTCGATACCCGACAGGCGGAAATCGCGCAGGGAGTGTTCCAGAATGGTTTTTTGCGCCACGTCGAAACCGGCGGCCTCGGGGCTGTTGGCCAAGGCGTCGAAAGCCTGGAACAGTTCACGGTTCTGGCCCATCTCGGTGGAGTAGGCACTCAAGGCGGGCAGGCAAGCCTCGTAGGCTTCACGCAACTCGGCGCTGTTGCACACTGCATTGAGGTGGCTGACCGGGCTCCAGGCAGCGCCAAGGCGGTCGTTCAGTTCATCCATGGCCAGGACCAGACCGGCCCATGTCGGATTTTTGCCCTGGCTTTGCAGGATGTCTGCGATAGCCACACGGTTGTCGGCGAGGATCTGTTCGATGGCCGGCTGGACGTGCTCGGCACGGATCGCCGAGAACGGCGGCAGGTCGTAGGACTGCAAAAGAGGGTTGTTCGCGCTCACGGTTGGCACCTTGGCTGAAGAAACATGTAAGAACAAAGATGGGGCCATCTTAATTACAATCAACACCCACCGCAGCTATCAGCAGAAGAGAGAGAGGCTATCGTGACCCTTCGCACCTATCAGAACCACACGCCAACCCTGGGCGCCGGGGCTTTTGTCGATATTTCGGCGGTGGTGATCGGCGATGTCGAAATCGGCCCCGACAGCTCGGTTTGGCCGCTGACCGTGATTCGCGGCGACATGCACCGCATCCGCATCGGCGCCCGCACCAGTGTGCAGGACGGCTGCGTGTTGCACATTACCCATGCAGGGCCGTTCAATCCTGATGGTTTCCCGCTGCTGATCGGCGACGACGTGACCATCGCCCACAAGGTCATGCTGCATGGTTGCACGGTGGGCAACCGCGTCTTGATTGGCATGAGCAGCATCGTGATGGACGGCGCCGTGGTCGAGGACGACGTGATCATCGGCGCCGGCAGCCTGGTGCCACCCGGCAAGAAACTCGACAGTGGTTTTTTGTATGTGGGCAGCCCGGTTAAACAGGTCCGCGCGCTGACTGACAAGGAGCGCGCCTTTTTCACCTACAGCGCTGCGAACTACGTGAAGCTCAAGGACCTGCACCTGGCAGAAGGATTCGATCAATGACCCTCAACCACCCAACGGTCCTCTTCGACCTGGACGGCACGCTCACCGATCCGCGTGAGGGCATCACCCGTTCGATCCAGTACGCCCTTGGCAAATTGGGCATCGACGAACCTGACCTGACCAAGCTTGAACACTTCATCGGCCCGCCTCTGCTGCAAGCGTTCATGCACTTCTACGGTTTCGACGAGGCCAAGGCCTGGGAAGCGGTGAATTTCTACCGCGAGCGCTTCAAGGTCACCGGGCTGTATGAAAACCGCGTGTTCGACGGCGTGATGCCATTGCTGGAGGAACTCAACAGCCAAGGGCGCCAACTGTACGTGGCCACCTCCAAGCCATGGGAATTTGCCCGCGAGATTGCGCGGCATTTCGACTTTGCCAAGCACTTCAAGGTGATTTACGGCAGCGAACTGGACGGCACGCGTACCAACAAGGTCGAGTTGATCGCCCACTTGATCCGTGAGGAAGGGCTGGACCCGGCCACAACCTTGATGATCGGTGATCGCAAGCATGACCTGATCGGCGCACGCAGCAATGGGTTGGATTCGGCGGCGGTAGGGTATGGGTTCGGCAGTTTTGAAGAGTTGAGTGCCGAAGCGCCGACCTGGCACTTCGAGACGTTGGCACAGATGCACCAGGCATTTTTGCAGCGCTCTTGAAACCGCTTTCGCGAGCAAGCCCGCTCCCACACTTGAATGTGTTCACATATCAAAATGTGGGAGGGGGCTTGCCCCCGATGAGGCCCTAACGGCCAACCCCTTCCAACTGCCTCAACGCCGCCTTGCGCTGCGCCACCGGCAACCCGCCCAACCTCTCCACCGCCGCATAAAACCTCACCCAATCCCCACCCTCCTGCGCAAACAACGCCGCAAACGCCGGCACCCACCGGTCATACAGCCCGAATGGCAACAGTCGCGCATTGTTCATCGGCTGGTTGATCCAAGCGTCATAGGGCTTTTCGCCACCCCATTGGCTATCACGCATCTGCCGGTATTCAGTGCGCAAGCGCTCGAACTGCGCGGCCTTGGCCTGCCGCATCACCTGCGCCGCCAACGGCTGCGCATACAACGCCTCCAGGCGTTTGCGGGTATCGAGAATCAGCCGGATGAATTGATCGCGTTGCTTCAACGCCGCATCGCTGACAGGCGCCAGGCCCCGTGCCGCCCGCCACTGACGGGTGCCTTCCTGCTCGACGAACGTGGCGAATGACTCGTTGAACTCGGTGTCATCCTTCACGTAGAAACGCTGGTGGGCCAGTTCGTGGAAGATCAGAGTCGCGAGGCGCTCATCACCCCAACTCATCATCGAACTCATGATCGGGTCGTTGAACCACCCCAGGGTGGAATAGGCTTCGACGCCACCGATCGACACGTCCATGCCTTGTTGCCGCAACAGCGCCGCCTCGCCATGCGCCGCGCCTTGGTTGTAGTAGCCGCGATAGGCAACGCAACCGGCGATGGGAAAGCAGTGGTTTTCAGGAGCCAGAGAAAATTCCTGCGTGGCGAAGACATTCCAGACCACATAGGGCCGGCCGATATCGGCGTATAACCGGTAGCTTTGATTATCAGGCAGATGCAAGTGCTCACTGGCAAAGGTGCGAGCTTTTTGCGATTGCACGAGATGCTCGCGCAATAGTTGAGGGCGAGTCTGGTCGGCGATAACTTCGGCAATCGGCTCCCGGGCCCGCAATAACTGCCACTGACCGCTCGCCAACTGACTGTAATAACTGACGCTGGAACAACCGCTGAGTAGCACAACCATCAACCCTGGAAGAAAACACCTGATCATGCACCGACTGCTCCTGGGTGATTTATTCGCCAGACTATCGCGCTTGAACGGGATTTTTCCATGGCGCGGCATGTTTATACTCAAGGCTCTTCTCGCGTTGAGTACCTGCCATGCGTCAGTTTCCATTGCCCGTTGCCGCCCTCCTGCTCAGCGCTTGCACTTCGGCCCCCATCCCGCCTGTCGACCCGCAACAGGCCTGGGTGGATTTCACCACGCCGACGCCGGGCTCCAAATTGGTCATGGCTCAGCGCCTGGACGGGAAAAACCTCAACGACGGGCGCTTCTTCCAAATGCCTCCCGGCCCTCACGAGCTGATGGTGCGCTTTGACTTTGAAGTGCCCGCCGGCGGCGGTTTGGGGGGCCTTAGCCAGATGATGTATCGCACCTGTTTCATGACCCTGCAGTACGACCATTTCCAGGCCGGCCAACGCTATGTGCTCGAAGGTCGCTCGCTGGCGTTCACGCCCAACATCCGGCTGTATGACTCAGCGCGCCAGTTGCTGGCCGAAGAACGCAGCGTCAACTGCATCTGAGTCAGTCATTGTTTTTCTGATAGATGATGCGCTTCGTACCGTTTTCGCACGAACCGACGATCATGGCGCTGTCATGGTTCTCGGCTTCTTCGGCAGTGATTATTTCCAGGGTGTAGGACGGAATCGCCTTGGCCTGGATCTTCACTTCGATTTCTTTCCTGAGCTCTTCACAATCTTTTGGCGCGGCCACGGCCGAAGTGGCCAATACACCGCAGATGATTGCCAAGGCAAAACGTTTCATGTGTGTAGCTCCCTGAATGCGCTGCGCACGAGTGTGCGCCTAGGCTGCATGGGCTATTCGACCACATTTTACAAACACGAGTTCTGATTTAACGCACAACTGAAAATGTGGGAGCGGGCTTGCTCGCTCCCACACATGAGTACTGCTGTGTCAGTTGACCAGCGTGGCATCCAAGGTGATGGTTGCATTCAGCACTTTGGACACCGGGCACCCTTCCTTGGCCTTTTTGCTCAGTTCATCGAACTGCGCCTGGCTCGCGCCCGGGATCTTGGCTTTGAGGATCAAGTGCACGGCAGTGATCGCGAATCCGCCCTCGACCTGGTCCAGGGTCACTTCGGCCTGGGTATCAATGCTGTCAGCCTTGAGCCCGGCATCGCCGAGAATCATGGAAAACGCCATGGAGAAACAGCCGGCGTGAGCTGCGCCGATAAGCTCCTCAGGGTTGGTGCCCTTGCCGCCTTCGAAACGGGCCTTGAAGCCGTAGGGCGCTTCGCGCAGCACGCCGGTTTCAGTGGATATGGAACCCAGGCCTGTCTTCAGATCACCTTCCCAATGCGCGGATGCCTTTTTAACGATACTCATAGCTTTCTCCTCGAACGGTGGTTTTGCGTCAGTAAGGGTTCTGAGGATAGACCCGTGGGCAAAGTTCACCTTGTCGGAGAAACCTAGCAATACAGTAGGAAATTTCTGAGCCACCTATTGAATCTCGGGTATATGCCCTCATTGCATAGAGTATGCACATGCAGCGGCAGGTTTTAGCTCGTTTAAAAAAGCCTGTACGCCCTATTGGAGAAGCAGGCTGATGAAATCGCTGTCCGACGTAAAGTTTTCGACCCTCGACCTGGTGCCCGTGCGTGCCAATGGCAGCCCGGCGCAGTCGCTGCGCAATTCCCTGGACTTGGCCCAACACGTGGAAAAGTTCGGCTACAACCGCTTTTGGGTAGCTGAGCACCACAATATGGACGGCATCGCCAGTTCTGCCACTTCAGTATTGCTCGGCTATCTGGCTGGCGGCACCTCGACCATTCGTGTCGGTTCTGGCGGCGTCATGCTGCCTAACCACGCGCCCTTGGTGATTGCCGAACAGTTCGGCACTCTGGAAAGCCTCTACCCCGGCCGTATCGACCTGGGCCTGGGCCGCGCGCCCGGTTCTGACCAGATGACCGCTCGCGCCCTGCGCCGTGAACGTTCCGGCAGTGCCGATGACTTCCCCGAAGACGTAGCCGAACTCATGGCCTACCTGGGCCCGCGTACGCCCGACCAACGGGTGATCGCCGTACCGGGCACGGGCACCAATGTGCCAGTGTGGCTGTTGGGTTCGAGCCTGTTCAGCGCGCAATTGGCCGGTGAGCGTGGCTTGCCCTACGCCTTCGCCTCCCACTTCGCACCGCGCCTGATGCATGAGGCGATTCGTGTGTACCGCAATCACTTCAAGCCTTCGGCGGTACTGGACAAGCCCTACGTGATGCTCGGCATTCCACTGGTGGCAGCCGATACCGACGAACAGGCCGATTACCTGGCCACCTCGGTGTACCAACGCATCCTCGCGCTGATGCGCGGCCAGAGCCTGGTGCAGCGCCCACCGGTAAAAACCATGGACGGCTTGTGGCTGCCCCATGAAAAAGACGCGGTGGGTAGCTTCCTTGGCCTGGCCATGGTGGGTAGCCCGGCGAAGATTCGCGCCAAGCTGGAGGTGTTGATCGAGCAAACCGGCGCCGATGAGCTGATTTTTACCAGTGACCTTTATGAGCACGCCGACCGTATTCATTCCTACGAGCTGCTGGCACAGGTGATGAAGGGCTGAAATCCAAGCGAAAAAAACCGACGCACTTGCGTCGGTTTTTATGTCTGGAGCACGGAATCAACCGCGCTTGTAGACAATTTCCTTGGTGTCGCCGCCGCACGTCCCTACGACGTCACCATCCGCTGCGGCGCCTTTATCTACGATTTCCAAAGAGTAATGCGGTACGCCCTTGGCATCGATTTTCGCTGCGATCTCGCTTTTCAGCTCCTCACAGTTCTTGGCTGCCATCGCCGTACCCGCAATGCTCAACAAACCCACCGCCAACAGAAACTTCTTCATCCGTTACTTTCCTTGCGCTGATCAAAAAGAGCGTGCCAACGCTCATCGCATCGGCACGCATACGTTGTAGCGCAGGTTATGGCAATCGGCCAGCGGGCAAAGTTCAACTGAGCGGATTAACTACTTGCAATTCGGAACCCCACTTTCAGCGTGACCTGGAAGTGCGCGGCCTTGCCATCCTTGATGTGACCACGGGTTTCAGTCACCTCGAACCACTCGAGGTGCTTGATGCTTTTGTTGGCTTCAGCCAGAGCATTGTTGATTGCGTCTTCGATGCTGGTGGTGGAAGAGCCCACCAATTCGACTTTCTTGTAGGTGTGATGATCACTCATGGCGTTTCTCCTATAGGTCGTCAATCAAGACTAGCAGCGAATGTGCTTACTGCTTCTGGCGACCGCTTGGAGGTGAAAGTTCAGAATTACTGCACTTTCTGAAACCGGCGCAGTCGGTATCTACACACGCCACTCAATCACTTCAGGAGATGTCCACATGGCCAACACTTCTTTACGCAAAGCGTCGCTGGAAAGCATGGAAGCCGAGATTTCGAGCCTGCTCAAATCTCTGGAGAGCCTCAAGGACGACGCGTCCGATGAGTCGCGCAAAACGCTGAAGGCCCTGAAAAGCAATGCCGAGAACGCCCTCAAGCACTCTCGCCACCTGATCAGCGACGCCTATGAAGAAAGCAAAGTCAAAATTCGTGAAACCAGTGCTGCCACCCGTGACTATGCACAAGAGCACCCATGGACTACCGCCGGCGTTGCCGTAGGTGCACTGGGCTTGCTGGCAGCCTACCTGCTGTGCAAGCGCGGTGACTGATTGACCGGTTACACCGGTTGACGCAACAGCTCAGCCTTGAGCCATTGCGCCAACTGCCCGGCGCGCCCGTCTGCGGCGCGCTTGGGTAGCCACAACGCCAGGTGCGCCGGGGTTTCGCTGAAGCCCCACGGCGCCACCAGGCGACCCGCTCGCAGGTCCTCTGCCACCAGTGGTTCTGGCGCAATCGCCACTCCCAATCCTGCTACTGCCGCTTCCAGCAAATAATACAAGTGCTCAAACCCCTGGCCGAGTTTCAACGCGCCGGGCTCGATGCCGTGTTGCCGCGCCCAACTGGGCCAGGCCTGGGGTCGTGAGGTGGTGTGCAACAACGCTTCGCTTACCAATGCCGTTGCTGGAGCCTGACGCAACTGTTCAAAACCTGCGAAACGAGGGCTCAACACCGGGCCGATGCGCTCGCTGGCCAGCTCGTACACCTGCATGTCGGCCGGCCACGGCGGCTCGGCGAATAGCAGCAAGGCGTCCAGGCCTGGCCGCCGGGGGTCCAGATCGCCTTCGCCCGCCGACAGGTGCAGGCGCAAATCGGGCAAGTCGGCATTCAAGCGCCCCAGCCGGGGGATAAACCAGCGCGCCAGCAAACTGCCCGAACAGCCGAGCACGAAGGGCGCGTCGACGCCGCTTTGGGAGAGTTCGGCGCACGCGTCCCGCAGCCGCTCGAAAGCCTCCACGCTGGCATCCCGAAGCCGTACGCCTGCATCTGTGAGTTTAAGGCCACGTCCATCCTTGACGAACAGGCTCACACCCAAATGTTCTTCCAGTACTTTCAACTGCCGGCTGACCGCACCGTGGGTCACGTGCAGTTGCTCAGCGGCTTGGCTGACGCTACTGAAGCGGGCGGTGGCTTCAAAAGCACGCAAGGCATTGAGGGGTGGTAGGTCGCGGCTCATCTGTGAGTTTTCCTGACAGGTTACGGCGATCTTATCGGTTTTCAGGCCAAAGCGTCAGGGGTAGAGTGGCCGTCATTGCCTCTCAACACACATTCATTCCTGGAGCGCCCCATGACCCAGTCCCAGACCGATCTACGCAACGGCCCTGACGCCAACGGCCTGTTTGGTGCGTTCGGCGGCCGCTACGTGGCTGAAACGCTGATGCCGTTGATCCTCGACCTGGCCCGTGAATACGAAGCGGCCAAAGTGGATCCAGCGTTCAATGAAGAGTTGGCCTACTTCCAGCGCGATTACGTCGGACGCCCAAGCCCGCTGTACTTCGCCGAACGCCTGACGGAGTTCTGTGGCGGCGCCAAGATCTATCTCAAGCGCGAAGAGCTGAACCACACCGGCGCGCACAAGATCAACAACTGCATCGGCCAGATCCTGCTGGCACGGCGCATGGGCAAGAAACGCATCATCGCCGAGACCGGTGCCGGTATGCACGGCGTAGCCACCGCTACGGTTGCCGCACGCTTCGGCCTGCAATGCGTGATCTACATGGGCACCACCGATATCGAGCGCCAGCAGGCCAACGTGTTTCGCATGAAGCTGCTGGGTGCCGAAGTGATCCCGGTGGTCGCCGGCACCGGCACCCTCAAAGACGCCATGAACGAAGCCCTGCGTGACTGGGTGACCAACGTCGACAGCACCTTCTACCTGATCGGCACCGTGGCCGGCCCGCATCCTTACCCGGCCATGGTGCGCGACTTTCAGGCCGTGATCGGCAAGGAAACCCGCACCCAACTGCAAGCCCAGGAAGGCCGCCTGCCGGACAGCCTGGTGGCGTGCATCGGCGGTGGCTCCAACGCCATGGGCTTGTTCCACCCGTTCCTGGATGACACCAGCGTCGAAATCATCGGCGTCGAAGCAGCGGGCCATGGCATCGAAACCGGCAAGCACGCCGCCAGCCTCAACGGCGGCGTACCCGGCGTGCTGCACGGCAACCGCACCTTCCTGCTGCAGGACGACGACGGCCAGATCATCGACGCCCATTCGATTTCCGCCGGCCTCGACTACCCCGGCATCGGCCCTGAGCACGCCTGGTTGCATGACATCGGCCGCGTCCAGTACACCTCGGTAACTGATGACGAAGCCCTGGATGCATTCCACAAATGCTGCCGCCTGGAAGGGATAATTCCTGCGCTGGAAAGCGCCCACGCCCTGGCTGAAGTGTTCAACCGCGCACCCACCCTGCCCAAGGATCATCTGATGGTGGTCAATCTCTCGGGCCGTGGCGACAAAGATATGCAGACCGTGATGCATCACATGGAACAGTCCAAGCAGGAGAAACACTAAATGAGCCGCCTGCAAACCCGCTTTGCGCAACTCAAGGAACAAAACCGCGCCGCCCTGGTGACCTTCGTCACCGCTGGTGACCCGGGTTATGACGCCTCGCTGGCGATCCTCAAGGGCTTGCCGGCCGCCGGCGCCGACGTGATCGAGCTGGGCATGCCCTTCACCGATCCGATGGCAGACGGCCCGGCGATTCAACTGGCTAATATCCGTGCGCTGGACGCCAAGCAAAACCTGGCGAAAACCCTGCAAATGGTCCGCGAGTTCCGCACCGACGACAGCGACACCCCCCTGGTGTTGATGGGCTACTTCAACCCCATTCACAAATACGGTGTGCCGCAGTTTATCGCCGATGCGAAGGCAGCCGGCGTCGACGGCCTGATCGTGGTCGACATGCCACCTGAGCACAACGGCGAGTTGTGCGACCCGGCTCAGGCCGCGGGCATCGACTTTATCCGCCTGACCACGCCGACCACCGATGACGTGCGCCTGCCGACGGTGCTCAACGGCAGTTCCGGGTTTGTGTATTACGTGTCGGTAGCAGGCGTGACCGGTGCCGGCGCCGCCACGCTGGAACACGTCGAAGAAGCGGTCACGCGTCTGCGTCGCCACACCGACCTGCCGATCAGCATCGGTTTCGGTATTCGTACACCGGAACAAGCTGCGGCCATTGCGCGCCTGGCCGACGGTGTGGTGGTGGGTTCGGCACTGATCGATCACATCGCCAATGCCGGCAGCGACCAGCAAGCGATCGATGGCGTGCTGAGTCATTGCGCGGCGCTGTCGGCAGGTGTGCGCAACGCACGCAAGTAAGCACCTGCGTTTTGATACTTGCGCTACGCTGAGGGGTGACACCACGTCACCCCAACGCACTTCCATGCCTATTGCCGTCTAACCACCCTCGCAAGCCCCCCCGCATTTCTTGCTTCCCGGTCGTTAAGTTAGTTGCATCAGAAGTCATCCCTGGCTCTCAGGAGTACATCATGGCCTTTGATCTCATTACCTCTTCAGACTCCCGTCACTCAACCTTGCAAAAGGGCTTCAACCTGCGCTGGCCACTGGGCAATGTGCAGGGTCAGTCTTCGCAAAATGGCGCCAACCTGATCTACCTCTGCCGCAGCCCACAAGACATCATTGACGCCGCCGCGCAGGCATTGGCCCTTCCCGAGGGGCGCATCACCGTACGCAGTGGTGGTCATTGCTACGAAGGCTTTGTCGCCAACAAGATGCCCGACAGTCCACTTGAGGTACTGTCGATTCTGGATATCAGTGCGTTGAACCAGGTGGTCTATGACGCCAGCGGGCAAATCGGCTCCGAGCTGGACCCCAGCGCTGCTGAACGCTATAGCTTTCGCCTGGAAGCCGGCGGACAAAACTGGGATGCCTATGTCGCGTTATACAAGCTGGCCAACAAAACCCTGCCCGGTGGTTCGTGTTATTCAGTGGGCCTTGGCGGACATATTTGCGGAGGCGGCTATGGGCTGCTGTCGCGCAAATATGGACTGGTATGTGACTGGCTCAGCGGTGTGGATATCCTGGTGCCCGACAGCCTTGGCAAAGGCCTCGAACCGCGCCACGTTTCTCGCGACAGCACCAATCAGGACGAACTGGACCTGTTCGCCGCGTGTTGCGGTGCCGGTGGCGGACAGTTCGGCATCATCACCAGCTATTACTTCAAAGACCTGCCACCGGCACCGAAAGAGGTACTGTGGCTGGTGTTGGAATGGGACTGGTCCGTACTGACCAAGCCTGCACTCGATAACCTGCTGGCGGCCTATCAATCATGGTTCGCCAGCAATCAAAGCAACACGGACACTTGGGGCCTGGCGACCAAGCTGGAGATGCGCCACCAGCACACAGGCAATGTGACCCTGGGTATTCACTATGTGGACAAGGATGGCGAACTGAACGAGCGAGCCCCTTTCGATGATTTTGTCGACAAGATGCTGACAGCCATCGGGCTACCTGCTACAGAGTCACTGGTGCCGTTTCACGTCATCCATCAGCCGCGTGGTAGCTGCGCGGGACGCACCATCAATTCATTGGAATCCGCCGAGGAAGCTACCCAACGCCTGGATTGGCTGGTATGCCAACAGACATTGAATGGCTCGGGGGACAACCAGCGTGGGCGTTATAAGTCGGCTTATCAGAAGGGCGTGTTCAGCCCTCAAGTGCTGGACGCCATCTGGACCACATTGACCTGGCCAGACCCTGATAACCACCTGACACAAAGCCTCATTCAGATTCAGTCTTTCGGTGGCCAGATCAATGCCGCCAGCGGGCCGGTGCGCCGGGAGTCGTCGGCCGCGCAGCGCTCGTCATACCTCAAGTGGCAACCGCAATGTTACTGGCGCGGCGATAGCGCCGCCTCGGATCAAGCCCATGCCGACTGGATCCGAGGGTTGTACTTTAACGCGTTCGCCGATGATCAGGGCGTACCGGTCAACGACGAGTTTGAAGGTTGTTACATCAATTACCCCGACCTCGATATGACCTACATCGGTGGCAATCCGGCCAATGGCAAAAACCCACAGTGGTACAAGATCTTCTTTCCCGACCTGATCATCGAAAGCCGCCTGCGGCGTACCAAGCAGCGCTGGGACCCACACAACATTTTCCATAACGAAATGTCGGTGCCGTAATCGCGAAAGAAGGGCGACTCCAAGGTCGCCCTTTTTTACAGCTCGATCCGCTCGACTTTACCTACAAGCAATATGTAGGAAAGTGCTCCCAGCAACGCCAGCACCGCGATGTAAGTAATCGCCGGCGCAAACGACGAACCACTGGCCAGAAAGCCAATCACGATGGGCGTAGCGATTGCCGACAGGTTACCGATGAAGTTGAACACGCCTCCGGTCAGCCCCAGCAACCGCGCAGGCGCCAGGGTCGAAACCAGCGACCAGGTGATCGACGCCAGGCCATTGCCGAAAAATGCCACCGCCAGAAACGCGATGACCCACGCCGTGGAGTCCACGTAGTTGGCACCGATGATCGCCGTGGAAATCAGCAGCCCACTGATGATCGGCAACTTGCGGGCAAAGCCTACCGAGGCACCACGACGGATCAACCAATCGGAAAACACCCCCGAACACAGCACGCCCACAAAAGCGGCCAGGAACGGCAACGACGCCAACAAACCTGACTGGATAAAGTCCATGCCGCGATATTTCACCAGGTACGTCGGGAACCAGGTCAGGAAGAACCATAGCGTAGAGTTCAGGCAGAACTGCCCCAGGTAGATGCCCCAGAGTTTGCGCTTGCTCAGCACGATACCGAGGTCGACCCAACTGAAGGGTGCCTTGGCCGTTTGCGCCTGCATGTCCACCAGCCCACCACCGTCACGGATCAACTGGATTTCAGCCTCATTGGCGCCTTTGAAATCTTTGGGCTCGCGATACACCGCGTACCAGATCGCGGCCCAAAGGATGCCGACGCCACCGGTAACGACAAACACCATGTGCCAGCCGTACTGGTGTTGCAGCCAAGCCAGTACCGGCGTGAGGAACGCCAGGCCGACAAATTGCCCGGAGGTGTAGACGCCGATAGCCGTGGCGCGCTCGCGCTCGGGAAACCAGGTGGTGACCACACGGCTGTTGATCGGGTACGCCGGCGCTTCCAGCGCGCCCACCGCCATGCGCAGCACAAACAACGTGATAAAGCTGGCGGCGAAACCGAGCATCACGGTGGCAATCGACCACAGCAGCAGGGCGGCCGTATACAGAATGCGCGGCGGCACCCGGTCTACCAGCCAGCCGCCGGGGATTTGCATGGCCGCGTAAGTCCAGCCGAAAGCGGAAAAAATAAGCCCGACCTGCACCGGGTCGATACCCAGTTCGCTGGTCAGCGCAGGCGCGGCAATCGACAGGTTGCTGCGGTCGAGGTAGTTGATCACCACGGTGATGAACAGCAGCACCATGATGAAGAAGCGCTTTCGGCTAGGCGTGACTAAAGAAGCCTGCCCGGTGTGGGATTCAGGGTGCATGGGGTGCCTCTTTTTATGTTTGTTGAGGACAAAACGTGCTGAAGGAACGCGGTCAATGTGGGAGCGCATTCCTTCAGATAAAAATCACCACTCGGCAAAACTGCCATCGGCGTGGCGCCAGATCGGATTGCGCCAGCGATGGCCGATAGCCGCGCGCTCAATCACGTATTCCTCGTTGATCTCGATGCCCAGGCCCGGGCCGTTGGGGATCTTCACAAAGCCCTGGTCATAGTCGAACACGCCCGGGTCGCGCACGTAGTCGAGCAGGTCGTTGCTTTCGTTATAGTGGATACCCAGGCTTTGCTCCTGGATAAATGCGTTGTAGCAAGCCGCATCCAGTTGCAGGCACGCTGCCAGGGCAATCGGGCCCAGCGGACAGTGCAGGGCCAGGGCCACGTCGTAGGCTTCGGCCATGTTGGCGATCTTGCGGGTTTCGGTAATCCCGCCTGCGTGGGAGGCGTCCGGCTGGATGATGTCGACGTAGCCTTCGCTGAGCACACGCTTGAAATCCCAACGCGAAAACAGGCGCTCGCCCAGGGCAATCGGCGTACTGGTCAGCGGCGCCAGTTCTTTCAATGCTTCGTAGTTTTCGCTGAGCACCGGTTCTTCAATGAACATCAGTTTGTAAGGGTCGAGCTCTTTCATCAGCACCTTGGCCATGGGCTTGTGCACGCGGCCATGAAAGTCGACGCCGATACCGACGTTAGGGCCCACCGCATCGCGCACGGCAGCGACATTGGCCAGTGCCAGGTCGACTTTGTCGAAGCTGTCGAGGAACTGCAGTTCTTCGGTGCCGTTCATTTTCACCGCAGTGAAGCCACGAGCCACGGCCTCTTTGGCTGCACGGGCAGTGTCGGCGGGACGGTCGCCACCGATCCACGAGTACACGCGAATCTTGTCACGCACCTGGCCGCCCAGCAGATCGCTGACCGAGACGCCCAGCGCCTTGCCCTTGATGTCCCACAACGCCTGGTCGATACCGGCGAGGGCGCTCATGTGCACGGCACCGCCGCGATAGAACCCGCCGCGATAGAGCACCGTCCAGATATCTTCGATATTGCGTGGGTCTTTGCCGATCAGGTAGTCGGACAGTTCTTCGACGGCGGCGGCCACTGTGTGAGCGCGGCCTTCGACCACGGGCTCACCCCAGCCAGTCACGCCCTGGTCGGTTTCGACCTTGAGGAAGCACCAGCGCGGCGGGACGATAAAGGTCGTCAATTTGGTGATTTTCATCTCTTGTCTCTCTTATGGATGCAGCGCCTGCGGGCGCGGAACTTGCTATCAGCTCAGGGCTTTCCAGGCGGCGACATAAGCCTGGGCACGGCTCGCGACCTGATCCACTGTCATTCCCGGCTTGAACAAGCCGGAGCCCAACCCGAACCCTTTCGCGCCGGCGTCGATAAACACCTGCATGTTGTCCGGCGTAACACCGCCTACCGGCAGCAGCAGCGTGCCCGCCGGCAATACCGCCAGCCACGCCTTGATCACCGAAGGACCGATCTGCTCGGCCGGGAACAGCTTCAATACGTCGGCGCCTTCGGCCAGTGCGGCAAACGCCTCGGTTGGCGTCGCCACGCCAGGCGACAAGTACAGGCCTGCGGCCTTGGCGGCGCGCAGTACTTTGGCATCGCTATGGGGCATGACAATCACTTGGCCACCAGCCGCCTTCACCTGCTCGACCTGTTCAGGCGTCAACACCGTGCCGGCGCCGATCAGGCAATCGGCGGGCAGGCTGTCGCGCAGGGTGCGAATGCTGGTGTACGGCTCCGGCGAATTGAGCGGGACTTCGATCACACGAAAACCCGCGTCGTACAACACCTGGCCGATGACCTGGGTTTCGTCCGGGCGTATGCCACGCAGGATTGCGATCAAACCGTTTTGCGCGAGTGCTTGCTTGAGCATGTCAGGCCTCCGTTACAGGTTGAGTGAGCCCAGCCGCCACGGCCAATTGCCACAGGCCGCGCTCGGTGGCTTCCTGCGCCAGGCTGACGTGGGCGAAGCCGCAAAGGGCGAGAGCGCGTTGATAGCGGGCGCAGAGTGGGGCGGCGCCAACCAGGATGATCGGCTTGGTTTTGGCGCTGTCTGGCAAACCGGCGAGTTCGTGGCCGATCAACAGGCCGGACAGGTAGTCGGGCTGCTGGTTGGGTGCAAGCTCAGCCGTCAGGCCCAGGGTACGGGCACTGAACAAGGTCGACAGCACGCCACGCCTGCCATCCTTTGAAAGCGCCACGTGCACGCCACGATCAAAGGCCTCGGCCTGGAATTGTTCGCTCGGCTGCTGAGTGCGGCCCAGGATGCTGTGCTTGCTCAATACCGCGAACAGTTCGCCGGTCATGAAGGTGTCGAAATGCGTAATGCAGCCTTCACTCACCTCGACCCATTTGGAGTGGCTGCCGGGCAACCCGATCAGCACTTGGGCCCCAAGCCCCTGCAGCACGCCGAGCACCTGGGTTTCTTCGCCGCGCATCACATTGGGCAAACCCGCTTGCTCAATCACCCCCGGCACAATATGCACATCCACCCCACGCAGGCTGCGCACGCGGTGCAACGCCAAGCCCAGGCTGGCGACATCCACAGGCGTGGCGCAATAAGCCGCCTCGCTCCAACCCTGCGCGCTGCCAACCATACCGCAGGCAATCACTGGCAATTCAGGCTGGGCGTCGAGCCAATCGCCGCAGGCGCTATCGAACGCCAACTCGAAGCCGTCAGTGCAATGAATACCGTTGATGTCCCGTGGCTCGCTGGGCAAATGCATGATGCCCCAGGCTTGCGCGCGCTGTTCCAGCACAACGCCCGCCGAGCCGAGTTTGTAAGCACGAAGGGAGCTGGTCCCCCAATCGAGCGCGATCAATTGCGCCTGCATCGCTTCACCTGAAATGAGTGGGTGCTGAAAAAAGCAGATGGGCGAATATAAACCTACGCGCCGGAATATCTCAATATATAAATATCGATCCCACATAATGAGACGAAGCAAGATTAATCCTACACCGTTCCCTGTTTTTACTTAGGGAAAGGCAAGGCGTTATCTGATAAGGAAAGTTAAAAAACCGACAGATTCAGCTCGCGCATCGCACCCATCCAGATCGCGTAGTCGGTGTGGTCCTTCAGGTCATCGCCGGTTTCAGGGTGCAGGAAGACCACCAGGCCATCGCGGTGCAGCGCCAGCCACGGCAACACCACGCCGATGTATTCCGGCTCGAATGCCAGCTGGCAGCTCCAATCCGGATGCGGGCCCACCGGCCGCTCATGCACACGGCCCATGCGCAACGGGAACAGCCTGGCGGCGTCCTCACACAGCGTGCGCGCCTGGTCGATGGTGCTGGCGTCGAAGTAGATATGGGCGTGATAGCCCTTGATACGTTGCATGACGGACTCCGGATCCACGATGTGCCGATCCTAGACCGCAATCGAAGGCAGGGCCAGCCCGGTCAACGACTGCGCACTGCTGGCCTGTTCCGCCATCAGCCATTGGACAAAACGCTCAACCAACTGCCCGCGGCGTTTGCGCTGGGGTTGCACCACGTAATAACCGAAACGCGAGGTCACCGTGGGGCTGATCGGTCGGCACAGCCAGTTCTGTTCCAGCAGGTTATCCACCAAATGGCGCCAGCCGATGGCAACGCCCTGGCCGGCAATCGCAGCCTGAATCAGCAAGGTGTAGTTGTCGAAGCGCAATTGCCCGGGAGTTGGCGCAGCGGATATACCCAATTGGCGGAACACCCCGCTCCAGTCGAACCATTGGCTGTTGTTTTCCTGACGCAGGTGCAGCAACGGGTACTCGGGCAAGGATTGCACCGTCATCGGCGCGGCCTGAGCCTTGAGCCACTGCGGGCTGCATACCGGGAACACTTCCTCATTGAACAACCACAGGCTGTCGCCCTGCTTGAAACGGCCATCGCCGAACAGCACCGCCACATCGATATCGCTGCGCAGGCTGGCGTGGTTGCGCTCACTGGTAACCAGGCTCACATCCACCTGCGGGTTGGCCTGGTGAAAGCGATGCAGGCGCGGCATCAGCCAATAGGCGGCGAAGGCGAAGTCGGTAGCCACTTGCAGTACTTCGTGCTGGTCCTGTTGGGTGATGGTGCTGAGCCCTTGATTGATGCTTTGCAGGGCGCCCTGTACGTGCTCGAACAACAGCACGCCGGCGTCGGTCAGTTCGATACCGCGATAGATGCGGTCAAACAGGCGGATTGCCAGTTGTTCTTCAAGACGCTTGATCTGCTGGCTGACCGCCGGCTGGGTGGTGCCAAGCTCCATCGCCGCGGCGGTAAAACTGCGGTGGCGCGCCGCCGCTTCGAAGGCTCGCAGCAGATCGAGAGAGAGGTTACCCAGCGCTTCATACATAAGCTGTCGTTATCCTAGGCATTGCTTGTCATGGGCTTTACCCTGATTTCCATGGGCCGCATTCTCATTGGCATAAACACTTACTATGGAATGCCGAGAAACCATGAAGCGCAAGAACATTCTTTTCATCATGGCCGATCAAATGGCCGCTCCCATGCTGCCGTTCTACGGGCCTTCCTCGATCAAGCTGCCCAACCTCAGCCGCCTCGCCGCCCAAGGCGTGGTATTCGAGGCCGCCTATTGCAACAGTCCGTTGTGTGCGCCTTCGCGCTTCACTCTGGTCAGCGGCCAGTTGCCGAGCAAGATCGGCGCCTACGACAACGCTGCCGATTTCCCCGCCGATGTGCCGACCTATGCCCACTACCTGCGTCGCCTCGGCTACCGCACCGCGTTGTCGGGCAAGATGCATTTCTGTGGCCCCGACCAGTTGCACGGCTATGAAGAACGCCTGACCAGCGATATCTACCCCGCGGATTATGGCTGGGCGGTGAATTGGGATGAGCCCGACGTACGCCCCACCTGGTACCACAACATGTCTTCGGTGCTGCAAGCGGGCCCGTGCGTGCGCACCAACCAGCTGGACTTCGACGAGGAGGTGGTGTTCAAGGCGCAGCAATACCTGTTCGACCATATCCGCGAGGACGGTGATCGGCCCTTCTGCCTGACCGTATCGATGACCCATCCCCACGACCCTTACACCATTCCCAAGCCGTTCTGGGACCTGTACGACGACGCCGACATCCCTTTGCCTGCAACGCCGGCGCAAGCAGAGCTGGACCCACACTCCCAGCGTCTGCTCAAGGTCTATGACTTGTGGGATAAACCGCTGCCTGTGGACAAGATCCGCGATGCCCGTCGCGCCTACTTCGGTGCGTGCAGTTACATCGACAGCAATGTCGGCAAACTCCTGCAAACCCTGGAAGACACCGGCCTGGCTGACGACACCCTGATCATCTTCTCCGGCGACCACGGTGACATGCTCGGCGAGCGCGGCCTCTGGTACAAAATGCACTGGTTTGAAATGGCCGCCCGCGTGCCGCTGCTGATCAGTGCGCCGGGCCAATTCGCGGCTGGGCGGGTCACTCAGGCCGTGTCCACCGCCGACCTGCTGCCGACCCTGGTGGAGCTGGCCGGCGGCGAGCTGGACCTGCACTTGCCGTTGGACGGTCGCTCTCTGGTCCCGCACTTGCAAGGGCAGGGCGGGCATGACGAAGTGTTTGGCGAATACATGGCCGAAGGCACCATCAGCCCATTGATGATGATTCGCCGGGGCGCCTACAAATTTATCTACAGCGAAGACGACCCTTGCCTACTGTTTGATGTGCGCAACGACCCGCACGAGCGGGAGAACCTCAGCCTGTCAGCAGAACATCGCTCGCTGTTCGAGGCCTTTTTGCATGAGGCGCGGGCCAAATGGGACATCCCGGCGATCCATCAGCAAGTGCTTGCCAGCCAGCGTCGCCGCCGCCTGGTGTTTGAGGCACTGACTCAAGGCACGCTCAAGAGCTGGGACCACCAGCCACAGGTGGATGCCAGTCAGCAGTACATGCGCAACCATATCGACCTCGACGACCTGGAGCGCAAGGCACGTTATCCACAACCCTGCCAAAACCAATAAACAGACAGAGGGAAGGCCATGCAAAAGTTGACCGTGGTACTGAGCATATTGGCGCTGGGCAGCGCCAACGTGTACGCAGACGCTCGCTGTGAAACGGTAAAGATGGCCGATCCAGGCTGGAGCGACATTGCCGCCACCAATGCCATTACCGGCTTTTTGCTGACGGGCATGGGCTACAAAGCCAAGGTCGATACCCTGGCGGTGCCGATCACCTTTGGCGGGCTCAAGGACGGCCAGGTGGATGTGTTTCTCGGCAACTGGATGCCGGCGCAACAAGGTTTTTATGACAAGTTCGTGGCCAACGGCGATGTGGTGCAACTGGCGAAGAACCTCGACGGCACCGAGTTCACCCTCGCGGTGCCGGACTACGTATGGGACGCCGGCGTACGTGACTTTGCCGACCTGAACAAGTTTGCCGACAAGTTCGACAAGAAGATCTACGGCATCGGCTCCGGCGCGCCGGCAAATATCTCGTTGCAGGAGATCATCAAAAAGAATGACTTCGACCTGGGCCAGTGGAAGCTGATCGAATCCAGCGAGCAGGCGATGCTCGCCGAGGTGTCGCGAGCGGTGAAGAAACAGCGCTTCGTCACCTTCCTCGGCTGGACGCCGCACCCGATGAACGTGCAGTTGAAAATGCATTACCTCAAGGGCGGCGAGCAGTATTTTGGCGCCACCGGTAGCGTGTATACCTTGACCCGCAAGGGTTACGCCCAAGCCTGCCCGAATGTCGCCAAACTGCTGACCAACCTGAGTTTCACCCAGGAGATGGAGAACGGCATCATGGCGCAGGTGGCCAACAACAAGGTCAGCAATGCCGAGGCGGCCAAAGCGTGGATCAAGGCCAACCCCGCGGTGCTGGACAAGTGGCTCGACGGCGTGAAAACCCTGGATGGCCAGGATGCGTTGCCCGCGGTCAAAGCCCAACTCTAAGATGCGCCTGGATCCAAATGTGGGAGGGGGCTTGCCCCCGATGACGGCCTATCAGCTATGAATGTATTGGCTGAAACACCGCTATCGGGAGCAAGCCCGCTCCCACAGGGAGCCGGTGTGTACTGATACTCTAAGCCAAACCTTCTACCCGAGCCTGCGATGCCCCGGCCCAACCGCCACACACTCTTCCCCTTCCTCAGCTGGCTCCCGCGCCAAACCCGCGCCAGCGTCGGCCGGGATGCCATCGTCGGCCTCAGTGGCGCCGTACTGGCCCTGCCACAGTCGATTGCCTACGCACTGATCGCCGGCCTGCCACCGGAATACGGGCTCTACGCGGCGATCATCCCGGTCTTGATCGCTTGCCTGTGGGGCTCTTCCTGGCACCTGATCTGTGGGCCCACGGCGGCGATTTCCATCGTGCTTTACGCCAGTATCAGCCCATTGGCCGTGCCAGGTTCCCAGGACTACATCACCCTCATCCTGTTGCTGACCTTCCTCGCCGGGGTGTTCCAGTGGTTGCTCGGCCTTCTGCGCTTTGGCGCGCTGGTGAATTTTGTCTCCCATTCGGTGGTGCTGGGTTTCACCCTGGGCGCCGCGGTGGTGATTGCCCTGGGGCAGTTGCCGAACCTGCTGGGGCTGGACTTGCCGAGCCAGGCCACCGCCCTCAACAGCCTGCTGGCGCTGGTCGACCATGGCGGTGAGTGGGATCGTGCGTCCCTGATCCTCGGGCTCGGCACTTTGCTGGTGGGCGCGCTGCTCAAGTCTCTGGTGCCACGCTGGCCGACGCTGTTGATCGCTTTAGTCTTGGGTAGCCTGACGGCATGGCTGTGGCCGACGATGTTCGGGCATGTGGCGCTGGTCAGTTCGTTTATCGGCCAGTTGCCGCCGTTCAGTCCATTGCCGATGGACCTGGACCTGGTACTGCGCCTGTTGCCCAGCGCGGTGGCGGTGGGGATGCTGGGGTTGGTGACCAGCCTGTCGATTGCACGCTCACTGTCGGCTCGCTCGCAACAATTACTCGACGCCAACCAGGAAGTGCGCGCCCAGGGTTTATCCAACATCGTTGGCGGATTTTTCTCCGGCTACCTGTCAGCCGGTTCGTTCACCCGTTCGGGCCTCAGTTACGAGGCGGGTGCTTGTTCGCCCCTGGCTGGGGTGTTTTCCGCGCTGTGGGTGGCGTTATTTGCGTTGTTCGGCGCGACGTTGATCGCGCATATTCCCATCCCCAGCATGGCCGCCAGCATCCTGCTGATTTGCTGGGGTTTGGTGGATCATCGAGGGATTCGTGCTTTGTTTCGTGTCAGCCGCGCCGAATTCGTGGTGATGGGCCTGACGTGTGTCGCCACCTTGCTGCTGGAGCTACAAACGGCGATTTATGCCGGGGTGTTGGCATCGCTGTTTTTCTACCTCAAGCGCACTTCGCAACCACGGGTTCAGCAATGGCGCGATGGGGACGAGGATGTATTACGCGTGGGTGGCTCGATCTTTTTTGGCGCCAGCCATTACCTGCAAGTACGCCTGCAAAGTCTGCAGGGCACGCGGGTGGTGATCGAAGCGCAGCAGATCAATTTTATCGACTACTCCGGGGTGGAGATGCTGCATCAGGAGGCGCGACGGTTGGCGCGGTTGGGGCGTAGCCTGACCTTGCGTGGGGCCAGGCCGCAAGTAATCGAAGAGTTAAGAAAACTGGAAGGGGCCAAGAGTTGCCCCCTCCATTTCCAAGATTGAACACGATCAGGCCAATTGACGGCGTAGTTCGGCTAACACCGGCGCTGAATCAGGGCGCACACCGCGCCACAGGAAGAAGGCTTCCGCTGCCTGCTCCACCAGCATCCCCAAACCATCCATCGCCACCACAGCGCCGTGTTCCGCAGCCCAGCGGCAGAATGCGGTAGGTTCCTTGGCGTACATCATGTCGTAGCAGAACGTCTTGCCCGGCTCGATCAGGCTGCCGGCAATCGGCGGTACATCGCCTGACAGGCTGGCGGACGTGGCATTGATGATCACGTCCACCGGCTCACGTAGCCAATCGAAACCACTGGCAGACACCGGGCCCAGGTCGTCGAACAGCTCAGCGAGCAGCTCGGCCTTTTCCACGGTGCGGTTGGCGATGATCAACGAAGAGGGTTGCTGTGCCAGCAACGGCTCAAGTGCACCGCGCACCGCGCCACCGGCTCCCAACAACAGGATGCGTTTGCCTTGCAGGTTCAGCCCGGCGTTGACCGTCAGGTCGCGCACCAGGCCGGCGCCGTCGGTGTTGTCTCCCAACAACGTACCGTCCGCCAGTTTGCTCAGGGTGTTCACGGCTCCAGCGCGCTGGGCACGTTCAGTCAAGGTATCGGCCAAACGATAGGCGTCTTCCTTGAACGGCACGGTCACGTTGGCGCCACGGCCCTGGCGAAAAAACTCACGGGCGCAGTGGGTGAAATCCTCCAACGGCGCGAGCAACGTGCTGTAGTCCAGTTGTTCGCCGGTCTGCTCGGCGAACATACGGTGGATCAGCGGCGATTTACTGTGGCCGATGGGGTTGCCGAACACGACATAACGGTCCATCACACCGCCGCCTTGGCTGCAACGACGCCGAGCCAGTCGCGGTCTTGCAGGAAGTAATCGGTGAGGCGCGCCTCTTCGCTACCGGCCTCGGCCTTCCAGTCGTAGCTCCAACGGACCTGGGGCGGCAGCGACATCAGGATCGACTCTGTACGCCCGCCCGACTGCAAACCGAACAGGGTGCCACGGTCATAGACCAGGTTGAATTCGACGTAGCGGCCCCGGCGGAACTCCTGGAACTGACGCTGCTGCTCGGTATACGCCATGGCCTTGCGACGTTGCACAATCGGCAGGTAGGCATCGATATAGGCATCGCCGATGGCACGGATAAAGGCGAAACAGGTGTCGAAGCCCCATTCGTTCAGGTCATCGAAGAACAGGCCACCGATACCGCGAGGTTCATTGCGATGCTTGATGTGGAAATAGGCGTCGCACCAGGCTTTATAGCGTGCGTACACGTCCGGGCCAAAGGGCGCACAAGCTTGCTCGGCCACACGGTGCCAGTGGACGCAGTCTTCTTCGTTGCCGTAATACGGGGTCAAGTCAAAGCCGCCACCGAACCACCACACCGGCTCTTCGCCTTCTTTTTCAGCGATGAAAAAGCGCACATTGGCGTGGGATGTCGGCACATGGGGGTTATGCGGATGAATCACCAGTGACACGCCCAAGGCTTCAAACCCCCGACCAGCCAGCTCAGGCCGATGGGCACTGGCGGACGGTGGCAAACCGCTGCCAAACACGTGGGAAAAGTTAACGCCGCCTTTTTCGATCACCGAACCGTTCTCGATCACACGGGTGCGACCGCCACCACCGGCAGGCCGGGTCCAGGCGTCTTCGATAAAGCGAGTATCCGTCTCGAAGGTTTCCAGGGCGTTGCAAATGCGATCTTGCAGGTCAAGCAGGTAGGCTTTAACGGCCTCGGTGCGGGTAGTCATGGCATCACCTTGAATCGGGCAAAGCTACGCGAGGCCATTGGGCGTCGGCGGCAAATGGGCGCACAGGATACCACTGCGCCCACATGCCACTGCACTTAGGTGCGCGGCAGTTGACGAAGATCAAGCTTAGGAGTCCGATAGGGGGCTACGCAGATTCGAACCTAAGGAGAAGTGCAGATGGCCAAACGTATCCAGTTCAGCGCCCACGGCGGCCCCGAAGTACTTGAGTATGTGGACTACACGCCAGCGGAGCCTGGCCCACAACAGGTGCGGGTGCGTAACGAGGCCATCGGTCTGAACTTCATCGACACCTATTTTCGCAGTGGCCTCTACGCACCGCCCGCGCTGCCATCGGGCCTGGGCGCAGAAGGCGCTGGTGTAGTCGATGCCGTGGGCAATGAAGTCACCCAGTTCAAAGTCGGCGACCGCGTGGCCTACGGCAGCGGCCCGCTGGGTGCCTACAGCGAGTTGCATGTGTTGCCCGCCGCCAACCTGATGCACCTGCCGGATGACATCAGTTTCGAGCAGGCCGCAGGGGCCATGCTCAAGGGCCTGACCGTGCAATACCTGTTGCGCCAGACCTACGAATTGAAAGGCGGCGAAACCATCCTGTTCCACGCCGCTGCCGGTGGCGTGGGCTCCCTGGCCTGCCAATGGGCCAAGGCCCTGGGCGTGAAGCTGATCGGCACCGTGAGTTCGCCGGAAAAGGCCGCCCTGGCCAAATCCCTCGGCGCCTGGGAAACCATCGACTACAGCAAGGAGAATGTCGCACAACGTGTGCTGGAATTGACTGACGGTAAAAAGGTGCCGGTGGTGTACGACGGCGTCGGCAAGGACACCTGGCTGACCTCTCTGGACAGCGTGGCGCCACGGGGTTTGGTCGTAAGCTTTGGCAACGCGTCGGGCGCGGTGGACGGGGTGAACCTGGGCATTCTGTCGGCCAAGGGCTCGCTGTACGTGACCCGCCCGACGCTGGCGACCTACGCCAACAATCCGGCGAACTTGCAGGCGATGGCGGACGATCTGTTTTCGATGATCAAGAGCGGCAAGGTGCGCATTGATATCAACCAGCGCTACCCGCTGGCGGATGCGGCCAAAGCGCAGACCGAGTTGTCGGCGCGACGCACGACTGGCTCAACCATTCTGTTGCCTTGAGTGCGTCATCGCAGGCAAGCCAGCTCCCACATTTGACCGCGATGACTGATCAAATGTGGGAGCCGGGCTTGCCCGCGATGGCCGTGCCTCGATCTCAGGAGGGGCGCACAACCTCACCTGTCACCAGGTCCCGAATCAGGCTTGGGTTCTTGCGCCCACCCAGCGCGCCACCCAACACCAAGTCCACTTGCCCGCGGAAATACTGCTCCACGCGAATACGCGTGCGTGCCGCCGGGCGCCCCTGAGGGTTGGCCGACGTGGAGATCAACGGCCCGACCTGAGCGCACAAATCCCTCACCAACGGGTGATCAGTGACCCGCAACGCCACGGTGTCATGCATACCCGTGACCCATTCGGGCAACAAGTCCTGGTGGGGCACCAGCCAGGTATTCGGCCCGGGCCAGGTGCTGGCCATGCGATCGATCCAGGTGTCCGGGAAGTCTTCGAACAGGAAGTCGAATTGACGAATGTTGTCCGCTACCAGAATCAGGCCCTTGTCCACCGAGCGGTTCTTGATCGCCAATAGCCGATCCACCGCTTCTTCATTCCACGGGTCGCAACCCAGGCCCCAGACCGCCTCGGTCGGATAGGCAATCACCGCGCCTGCGCGAATTTCCCGTGCGGCTTGCAGCACACGCCACCTGTTGACCATTATTTAATCTCCGGACTAAAGCTCTGGGCAGTTTACCGATCTTCGTTACAAAACCCAGCGCCAAAAACCGGCAGCACCTAAACCTGGCAACGCGCCAGCCAGCACCCGCTTTCGCAGATGACCTGGCCTTCCAGCTCCAGCTCCGTAAGAGTCGCCAGCACCTGGGACAACGGCCGACCACTGGCAATCGCCAGGGCTTCACTGGTATGCGGCGCAGCATGCAGCAGTGCCACCAGTGGGTGGGTGATCGGCACCGGCGCAGGGCGCGATAACGCCTGCCAACCGCGCAGCGCCTCAAGGATGTGTTCGATGGTTTCCACCAGCACCGCGCCATCACGGATCAGTTGATGGCAACCCTTGGCACCGGGATGGTGAATGGAGCCCGGGATCGCATACACCTCGCGCCCTTGCTCTGCGGCCAGCCGTGCGGTGATCAGCGAACCGCTGGCCATGCTGGCTTCCACCACCAGAACCCCCAGCGAGAGCCCGCTGATAATCCGATTGCGCCGTGGAAAATTACCGGCCTGGGGCCCCGCGTCCAACGGAAACTCAGAAACCACCGCGCTGCCTTGGGCAATCATCGCGTCAGCGAGCTTGCGGTGGCGCTGTGGATAAAAATTTTCCAGCCCGGTGCCAAGCACCCCGACTGTACGACCGCCCACCTCCAGCGCTGCCTGGTGTGCTGCGCCGTCAATGCCCAGCGCCAAACCACTGGTGATGACAAAACCGGCGCTCGCCAGGCTGCGGGAAAAGGCGGCGGCCGTGTCCATGCCGGGGCGGGAAGCACGCCGGCTACCGACCATGGCCAACTGTGGTTTTTCCAGAATGCCCGGGTCGCCCGCAACGAATAACAGCGGCGGTGCGTCGTCGATCTGAGCGAGCAAGGCCGGGTACTCAGGTTGGTCCCACATCAGCAAATGCTGGGCCGGACGCTCTAACCAGGCCAATGCCGCACTGGCGCCATCACGGATTTGCGGGCTACGCCGGGCATCGGCGCTGATGGCGGGCAACCCGAGGGAACGCCAGGCACTGGCGGGGGCACTGAGGGCCTTGGAGGCGCAGCCGAACGCTTGAATCAATACGTGAAAACGCTTGGGACCCAGTTCTGGCAGCCTGTGCAAGCGTAGTCGGGCTTCCAGCTCTGCCGGAGAAATTTCGCTACTGTTTATCGGATTCATTTGATCATCCTTGACCGGAACAAGCTGTGGATAACTCTGTTGGTAACTTATTTAGCAGGCTATTTATTGCGCTTGTTGACGGGTCTCGAAACGATCCTTTACAGCCAGCGCGCGTGAAGCACTGAGCACCAAGGCGTAGCTGAGTTTTTCATAGGTGCGAAACACCAGAAGAGTGCCGGCCCGTTCTTCCGGGAGTTGTGTTGGCGTGCCGGTAAGGACGTCTCGCACCGTGGCACCCGCCTTGATCACCGTCAGTAACTGGCCTTCGATCAATCCATCGCGGCGGCCCTTGTTCAGGGTCACGGCGTCCAGCACACCAATCTGAGTGACGCCCCTGGGGACGTCGATGATGTGCCCTGCGATGAAAGCCGTTGATTTGGCTGACTCCAGGGTGTTCAGCGCGACCGGACGTTGGGCACCAAGCAAGCGGTCACCTGGACGGATTTCCTGGGTAACCCGCTGCACCGCCAGGGTGGTGAGGTCGTCGGCGAGTACAAAGCGTGCGGTGCCGATATCGTCGGCATTGATGCCCAGTAGCTCCTGGGTGCCTGGGTCGGTGTAGACCTTGCCTCGACGAAAGATTCCGTAGCTTGGCTGGGCCGGGTCCAACTGACCGCGAGCATGCACGCGCTCACCGTTGGCCCCCAGCACGCGACCGCCTTGCGCTGCGACGATATAAGGCGCGTTGTCCAGGTCCTGGGGCGTATCGACAATCCGGTTATGCAGTAAAAAGTGCTGGATGGCCTGTTGCGTCGCGTGATCCAGGCGTTCAGTGGGCTTGGGAATCAACGCCATGGCGACGGGGGCCCACAGCAGCAAGACGAGTAGCGATTTCCTCATGGGGTGAATCTCCTTTATTATGTGCGTTCGCGTGAAATGCCTTGGCCCTCGTGGCTTCTGAGCGTTTCACACCGGCCGTGTGGGTCCATCCCACCGCCGATTGGTCTTTACCTCACATGTGCAGCAATTACGCTTATGGCTATTTTGAACATCCTCGAATTTCCCGACTCGCGCCTGCGCACGATCGCCAAGCCGGTGGCCGTAGTGGACGACAAGGTTCGTCAGTTGGTCGATGACATGTTTGAAACAATGTATGAAGCTCCGGGCATTGGCCTCGCCGCTACCCAGGTCAACGTGCATCTGCGTGTCGTGGTCATGGACCTGTCGGAAGATCGCAGCGAACCCCGGGTGTACATCAACCCCGAGTTCGAACCGCTGACCGATGAGATGGGCGAATACCAGGAAGGCTGCCTGTCGGTGCCGGAGTTCTACGAGAACGTCGAACGCCCGCTGCGCGTGAAGATCAAGGCCCTGGACCGTGACGGCAAGCCTTTTGAGCTGATTGCCGAAGGTCTGTTGGCAGTGTGCATCCAACATGAATGCGACCACCTTAACGGCAAGCTGTTTGTCGATTACCTGTCCACGCTCAAGCGGGACCGGATCAAGAAGAAGCTGGAAAAAAAGCATCGCCAGCAAGCTTGATGCCCTTCTTCCAAAGGCTTGCTGCGGCAAGCCTTTTTCTTTTGTGACTGTTTTTAACCGAGAACTCCCATGACCGAGCCATTGCGCATTGTTTTTGCCGGCACCCCTGAATTCGCCGCCGAACACCTCAAGGCGCTGCTTGCCAGCCCTTATGACATCGTCGCGGTGTACACCCAGCCGGATCGCCCGGCCGGTCGCGGGCAAAAACTGATGCCGAGCCCGGTCAAGCTATTGGCGCTTGAACACAACATAGCGGTGCTGCAACCGCCGACCCTGCGTAACGCCGAAGCCCAGGCCGAACTGGCCGCGCTGAAACCGGACCTGCTGGTGGTGGTGGCCTACGGTTTGATCCTGCCCCAGGCGGTGCTGGATATCCCGCGCCTGGGTTGCATCAACAGCCATGCTTCGCTACTGCCTCGCTGGCGTGGTGCGGCGCCGATCCAGCGCGCCGTGGAAGCGGGCGACGGCGAAAGCGGCGTGACCGTGATGCGCATGGAGGCGGGCCTGGACACCGGACCGATGCTGCTCAAGGTCACCACCCCGATCACCGCGCAAGACACCGGTGGCAGCCTGCACGACCGCCTTGCCGAAATGGGCCCACCTGCCGTGATCCAGGCCATCGCCGGCCTCGCAGCAGGCACCCTGGAAGGCGAGGTACAGGACGACAGCCTGGCCACCTACGCGCACAAATTGAACAAAGACGAAGCGCGCCTCGACTGGAGCCGCCCGGCCGTGGAGCTGGAGCGCCTGGTACGTGCCTTCAACCCATGGCCAATTTGCCATAGCACCCTGAACGGCGAAGCCTTGAAGGTGTTGAACGCGACCCTGGCCGACGGCAAAGGCGCCCCCGGCGAGATTATCGGCGCCAGCAAAGACGGGCTGTTCGTCGCTTGCGGTGATCAGGCGCTGTGCCTGACACGTCTGCAATTGCCCGGCGGCAAAGCGCTGAACTTCAGCGATTTGTTCAATAGCCGCCGTGAGAAATTTGCCTTGGGCACGATCCTCGGGGTGGCCACTCAATGAACCCACGTCTGGCCGCCGCCAAGGCTCTTGCTGCCGTGCTCAACGGCAAGGCTTCGCTGAACAGTTCATTGCCCACGCAATTGGACAAGGTCGAAGACCGGGATCGCGGTTTCACCCAGGACCTGGCCTTTGGCACCGCCCGCTGGCAGCCAAGGTTGTCGGCACTGGCAGCCAAGCTGCTGCAAAAACCGTTCAAGGCGGCAGACGCTGATGTCGAGGCGCTGTTGCTGGTGGGCCTCTATCAACTGCTCTACACCCGCGTACCGGCCCACGCCGCCATCGGTGAAACCGTCGGTTGCGCCGACAAGCTGAAAAAGCCCTGGGCCAAGGCCCTGCTCAATGCCGTACTGCGCCGGGCTCAGCGTGAAAGCGAAGCACTGCTGGCCGAGCTGGAACATGATCCGGTGGTGCGCACCGCCCACCCGCGCTGGCTGCAAAAATCCCTGAAAGCCTTCTGGCCCGAGCAATGGGAGGCTATCTGCGCGGCCAACAATGCGCACCCGCCGATGATCCTGCGGGTCAACCGCCGCCACCACAGCCGTGACGCGTACCTGCAATTACTGGCCGACGCGGCCATCAACGCCACCCCGTGCGTGTACAGCACCGACGGCATCGTGCTGGAAGCCGCCACCGATGTGCGCAGCCTGCCGGGCTTTGCCGAAGGCTGGATCAGCGTGCAGGACGAGGCCGCGCAATTGGCGGCCGACCTGCTCGATTTGGCCCCCGGCCAGCGCGTACTCGACGCCTGCTGCGCGCCAGGTGGTAAGACCTGTCACATCCTTGAAGTTGAAAAAGACCTGGCCGGTGTAGTGGCTGTGGATCTTGAAGCCAAACGCCTGGTGCGCGTGCGGGAAAACCTTGCGCGCCTGGGCCTCAGCGCCGACCTGATCGCCGCCGACGGCCGCGACACAGCGACCTGGTGGGACGGCAAGCCATTCCAGCGCATCCTGCTGGACGCACCTTGCTCTGCCACCGGCGTGATCCGTCGGCACCCGGACATCAAGCTGACCCGCCAGCCCGACGACATCGCCGCCCTCGCGGTGCTGCAAGGCGAATTGCTTGACGCCCTGTGGCCAACCCTGGAAGTCGGCGGCATCCTGCTGTACGCCACCTGCTCCACGCTACCCACCGAAAATACTGAGGTCATCCAAGCCTTCCTCGCCCGCACCAGCGGCGCGCGCGAACTGGACCTCGCTACCAGCGCCGGCATCAAGCAGCCCCACGGCCGCCAACTGCTCGCGCAGGAAGGCGGGCACGATGGCTTCTACTACGCCAAACTGATCAAGATCGCCGCCGCACGCGGCTGAATGGTTTTAAGGGAGTGACCGGATGAAAATCATCATCCTTGGGGCAGGGCAGGTCGGAGGCACGCTGGCCGAACACTTGGCCGGCGAAGCCAACGATATCACCGTGGTCGACACTGATGCCGAGCGCCTGCGCAACCTGGGCGACCGCCTGGACATCCGCACGGTACAAGGCCGGGCGTCGTTTCCAACGGTGCTGCGTCAGGCGGGTGCCGACGATGCCGACATGCTTGTGGCGGTGACCAACAGCGATGAGACCAACATGGTCGCGTGCCAGGTCGCTCATACGTTGTTCCACACCCCAACCAAGATCGCCCGGGTGCGCGAAGCGGCCTACCTGACTCGCGCCGGCCTGTTCGATAATGACGCTATTCCGGTGGACGTATTGATCAGCCCGGAACAGGTGGTCACCCACTACATCAAGCGCCTGATCGAAATCCCTGGCGCCTTGCAGGTGATCGACTTCGCCGAGGGCAAGGCGCAACTGGTGGCGGTAAAGGCGTACTACGGCGGGCCGTTGGTGGGCCAGCAACTGCGCCAGCTGCGTGAGCACATGCCAAACGTGGAAACCCGCGTGGCCGCGATTTTCCGTCGTGACCGGCCGATCCTGCCCCAAGGCGACACGGTGATCGAGGCCGACGACGAAGTATTTTTCATCGCCGCCAAGGCGAATATTCGTGCGGTCATGAGCGAAATGCGCAGGCTCGACGAGAGTTACAAACGCATCGTCATCGCAGGCGGCGGGCAGATCGGCGAGCGGTTGGCCGAGGCCATCGAAAGCCGCTACCAGGTGAAGATCATCGAGATGAGCCCGACGCGTTGCCGGCATTTGTCCGACACCCTCGACAGCACTGTCGTACTGCAAGGCAGCGCCTCGGACCGCGACCTGCTGATGGAAGAAAACATCGCCGACGCCGATATCTTCCTCGCCCTGACCAACGATGACGAAGCCAACATCATGTCGTCGTTGCTGGCCAAGCGGCTGGGGGCGAAGAAGGTGATGACCATCATCAACAACCCGGCCTATGTGGACCTGATCCAGGGCGGCGATATCGACATCGCCATCAGCCCCCAACTGGCGACCATCGGTACCTTGCTCGCCCACGTGCGGCGTGGCGATATTGTCAGCGTGCACTCCCTGCGCCGGGGTGCGGCGGAAGCCATCGAGGCGATTGCCCACGGTGATTCGAAGTCGAGCAAGGTGATTGGCAAGGCCATCCGCGATATCGGCCTGCCGCCGGGTACCACCATTGGTGCAATCATCCGCGATGAAGAAGTGATCATCGCCCACGACGACACGGTGATCGCCACTGGAGACCATGTGATTTTGTTCCTTGTGGATAAAAAACATATCCGCGATGTAGAGAAGCTGTTCCACGTGGGCTTGAGCTTTTTCTGATCAAACGGAGTGACCGACATGCTCGAATCCCTGGAAAAAATGCTCGCCAAGGGTGTGGATAATTCGCTGCTGCGCTTCGGCTTGGGCAAGGGTTATCTGGACTTGAAGGACAACGCCAAAGCCGCCGAGCATCTGGGCAAGTGCGTCGAGTTCGATCCGAAGTATTCGGCGGCGTGGAAGCTGTTGGGCAAGGCGCATCAGGCGCAGGGTGACAGTGCCTCAGCACGACAGGCGTGGAAAAAAGGCATTGAAGCGGCCCAGGCCCACGGCGACAAGCAGGCCGAAAAAGAGATGACCGTGTTCCTGAAGAAACTCGATCGCCAGGCTTGATACAGGACTAAATGTGGGAGGGGGCTTGCGCCCGATGCCAGTGTGTCAGCCAATGCATATTTGACTGAACCACCGCTATCGGGGGCAAGCCCCCTCCCACATTGTTTCTATATCGGTCTTGAGTCAGGTGTGAATCAGTACCACCGCGCCTCACCCGGCGGGCGTTTCTTGAAGCGCTTCATGCTCCACATGTACTGGCTCGGGTAGGCGCCGACATAGCGCTCCACCACTTTGCTCATCGCCGCGCAGGAGGTGGCGGTGTCGGTGCTGTACATATCTTCCGGCGCCGCTTCAAGGATCACTTTGTAGCCTGAGCCGTCCGGCAGGCGCAACGCGTGCAGGAATACGCCAACGGCCTTGTGGCCCGCGAGCATGTTCGGCACGAATTTGCTGGTGAGGGCCTGGGTGGCGAAAAACGGTACGAAGATGCCGGCGGACTCGGCGGGTTCCGGGTCGGCAGGAATGCCTACCTGGCCGCCTTTGCGCACTTCCTTGATCACGCTGAGAATGCCTTCCTTGGTCGACGCCGCCACGCGGTTGCCCAATTGCACGCGTTGTTTGCGCAGCAGTTCGTCCACCGCCTTGAGCTTGGGCGGGCGATAGAAAATGATCGGTTTGCACTGGCTGCAATAGAAGTGGTTCAGCACTTCCCAGTTGCCCAGATGACTGGTGATACCCACCACGCCTTTGCCCGAGGCCAGGGCTTGGTGCAACACTTCCAGACCCTCGACTTCCCGCACCAGGTCGATGGAGCGCTGGGCTGGCCAGATCCACGCGCAAGCACTTTCGGTCAGGGACTTGCCGATGTCCATCAGGCTGCGGCCCACCAGGCGCTCGCGCTCGGCCGGGTCCATATCCGGGAAGCATTTGGAGAGGTTGATCCGCACGGTGTCGCGGGAGCGGTTGGGGGTTTTCCACATGATCCAGCCGATGCCCGTGCCGACGGCTTGTACGGCGCGCCAGGGCAGCAGGGCAAACAACCGGAGAGCGCCTACCAGCAAGGCGCCTTTAAACTTTTCCACAGGTCACTCCTGATCGTGTGTGGTGCGCAAAACCGGCATTCTAACCGGCGTTGACCAAGTCCGCGTAACGGTCACAGTCCTGGGTGTGGTCCATGACCATGCCCGAGGCCTGCATGAAGGCGTAGCAGATGGTCGGTCCGACGAAGGTGAAACCGGCTTTTTTCAAGGCGCGGCTCATGGCTTCAGCCTCGGGTGTAATGGCCGGGACGTCGCTGCGATCCTTGAAGTGATTGACCTTGGGTTTGCCGCCGACAAATGACCACAGCAACCCCACCGGGTCTTCCAGCGCCAGCCAGGCCGCCGCGTTGCGCCGTGTAGCGTTGAGCTTCAAGCGATTGCGCACGATGCCTGGATCCTGCATCAGCGCCTCGATTTCTTCATCGCTTAACCGCGCCAGACGCTGCGCATCAAAGCCGAACAAGACCTTTCGATAATGCTCGCGTTTGCGTAAAACGGTGATCCAGGACAGGCCCGCCTGGAACCCTTCGAGCAAAAGCAACTCGAACAAACCCTGCGCATCGCGCAGCGGCGTTCCCCACTCTTGATCGTGATAAGCCATGTACAGCGGATCTTCAGAACACCAAAAGCAGCGTGGCATAAGGCTCCAGGGAGTGGTGGCGGGGCCGAATCGGGTATACTCCCGCTCTTTAAATCGCAGCCCAAGTAACAGGTGAATTTCGTGAGCCAGCCTACGCCAGCCGTGCGTACCTTCCAAGACTTGATCCTCGCCCTCCAGCAATACTGGGCCGAGCAAGGTTGTGTGGTACTTCAGCCCTACGATATGGAAGTAGGCGCCGGCACTTTCCACACCGCTACATTCCTGCGGGCCATCGGCCCGGAAACCTGGAACGCCGCTTATGTGCAGCCCAGTCGTCGCCCGACTGACGGCCGCTACGGCGAAAACCCGAACCGTCTGCAGCACTACTACCAGTTCCAGGTGGTATTGAAGCCCAACCCGGACAACTTCCAGGAACTGTACCTGGGCTCGCTCAAGCATGTGGGCCTGGACCCACTGGTGCACGACATCCGTTTCGTCGAAGACAACTGGGAATCGCCAACTCTGGGCGCCTGGGGCCTGGGCTGGGAAGTCTGGCTCAATGGCATGGAAGTGACGCAGTTCACTTACTTCCAGCAAGCCGGCGGCATCGAGTGCTACCCGGTGACCGGCGAGATCACCTACGGCCTCGAGCGCCTGGCCATGTACCTGCAGGGCGTGGACTCGGTCTACGACCTGGTATGGGCTGACGGCCCGTTCGGCAAGGTGACTTACGGCGATGTGTTCCACCAGAACGAAGTGGAGCAGTCCACCTACAACTTCGAACACGCCAACGTCGAGAAGCTGTTCGAACTGTTCGACTTCTATGAAAGCGAAGCCAAGCGCCTGATCGAACTCGACCAGCCGCTGCCGCTGCCAAGCTATGAAATGGTGTTGAAGGCGTCCCATACCTTCAACCTGCTGGACGCCCGCCGTGCCATCTCGGTAACTGCGCGCCAGCAATACATCTTGCGTGTGCGCACGCTGGCACGTTCCGTCGCCCAAGCCTATTTGCTGGCTCGCGCCAAGCTGGGCTTCCCGATGGCAACCCCTGACCTGCGTGATGAAGTGTTGGCTAAGCTGGAGGCTGCACAATGAGTGCTCAAGATTTCCTGGTTGAACTGGGCACCGAAGAGCTGCCACCCAAGGCACTCAATACCCTGGCCGATGCATTCCTGGCCGGTATCGAAAAAGGTCTGCAGACTGCCGGCCTGAAGTTTGAAGCCAAAAAAGTCTACGCCGCGCCGCGCCGCCTGGCTGTGCTGCTGACCGCGCTGGAAACCCAGCAGCCGGACCGCAACATCAACCTGGACGGCCCACCGCGCCAGGCAGCTTTCGATGCCGAAGGCAACCCGACACAAGCCGCGCTTGGCTTTGCCAAGAAATGTGGCGTAGAGCTGAGCGAGATCGACCAGAGCGGCCCGAAACTGCGTTTCAGCCAGGTCATCACCGGCAAGCCGACCGCCAGCCTGCTGCCGACCATCGTTGAAGACTCCCTGAACGACCTGCCTATCCCCAAGCGCATGCGCTGGGGTGCGCGCAAGGAAGAGTTCGTACGTCCGACCCAATGGCTGGTAATGCTGCTCGGTGACCAGGTCATTGATTGCACCATCCTCGCCCAGAAGGCTGGTCGTGATTCCCGTGGTCACCGCTTCCATCATCCCGAAAGCGTGCGCATCACTTCGCCGGCCAACTACCTCAACGACCTGCGCGCCGCTTACGTATTGGCCGATGCCAATGAGCGTCGCGAGCTGATCAGCAAGCGCACCGAAGAATTGGCCCGCCTGCAGGAAGGCACCGCCATCGTGCCGCCAAGCCTGCTGGACGAAGTGACCGCCCTGGTGGAATGGCCGGTGCCGCTGGTGTGCTCGTTCGAAGAGCGTTTCCTCGACGTGCCACAAGAAGCGTTGATCACCACCATGCAGGACAACCAGAAGTATTTCTGCCTGCTGGACGCAGACGGTAAGTTGCTCCCGCGCTTTATCACCGTGGCCAACATCGAAAGCAAGGACCCGCAGCAGATCATCGCCGGTAACGAGAAAGTCGTTCGCCCGCGCCTGACCGATGCCGAGTTCTTCTTCAAGCAAGATAAGAAACAGAAGCTCGAAGACTTCAACCTGCGCCTGCAAAACGTGGTGTTCCAGGAAAAACTCGGCAGTGTCTACGACAAGGCCGTGCGGGTTTCCAAGCTGGCGGCCTACATTGCGCCACGCATCGGCGGCGACGCAGCCTGGGCCGCCCGTGCCGGCTTGCTGTCCAAGTGCGACCTGGCCACCGAGATGGTTGGCGAGTTCCCTGAGATGCAAGGTGTCGCCGGTTACTACTACGCCCTCAACGACGGCGAGCCGGACGACGTCGCCCTGGCCCTGAACGAGCAGTACATGCCACGCGGTGCCGGTGCAGAACTGCCGACCACCCTGACGGGTGCGGCCGTGGCCATCGCCGACAAGCTCGATACGCTGGTGGGTATCTTCGGTATCGGTATGTTGCCCACCGGTAGCAAAGACCCGTATGCCCTGCGCCGTGCGGCATTGGGCGTGCTGCGGATCCTGATCGACAAGAAGCTGGATCTCGACCTGACCCAGGCCGTGGTGTTCGCGGTCGGCCAGTTCGGGACCAAGGTCAAGCAAGCCGGCCTGGCCGAGCAAGTGCTGGAGTTCGTGTTCGACCGCCTGCGTGCGCGTTACGAAGACGAAGGCGTGGACGTTTCCGTCTACCTGTCGGTACGTGCCCTGCAACCGGGTTCGGCACTGGACTTCGACCAGCGCGTACAAGCCGTACAAGCGTTCCGCAAGCTGCCGGAAGCCGATGCCCTGGCGGCCGTGAACAAGCGTGTGTCGAACCTGCTGAGCAAGGCCGACAACCTCGGCAATGCCGACGTTGACCCAAGCTTGTTTGCCGATGCCAAGGAGTTCTCGCTGAACTCCGCCATCGCCAAGGCCGAGAACGCTGTGAAACCGCTGATCGCCGAGCGTAACTACGCTGAAGCGTTGGCGCGCCTGGCGTCTCTGCGTGAGCCGGTAGACGCGTTCTTCGAAGCGGTGATGATCAATGCCGACGATGCCGGCGTGCGGAAAAACCGTTACGCCATGCTCGCTCGTCTGCGTGGCCTGTTCATCAATATCGCTGACATTTCCGTACTGGGCTGATCATGTTGAAACTGCTGATTCTCGATCGGGACGGGGTGATCAACTATGACTCCGACGCTTACATCAAGTCGGTACAGGAGTGGATCCCCTTGCCCGGCTCGATCGAGGCCATCGCGCAGTTGAGCAAAGCCGGCTGGACGGTGGCCATTGCCACCAACCAGTCCGGCATCGCCCGCGGTTACTACGACATCGCCACCCTGGACGCCATGCACGCGCGCTTGCGCACGTTGGTGGCCGAACAGGGAGGTGAGGTGGGGCTGGTGGTTTACTGCCCTCACGGGCCGGATGAGGGCTGCGATTGCCGCAAGCCCAAGCCTGGCATGTTGAAAATTATTGCAGAACATTACAAGGTGCCCTTGGCTGGGATATGGTTCGTCGGGGACAGCCTCGGTGACCTGGAGGCGGCCAAAGCCGTCGACTCTCAGCCAGTTTTGGTAAAGACCGGAAAAGGCGAAAAGACCCAGGCGAAAAACCTGCCGGTAGGCACTTTGATTTTTGACGATCTGGCGGCGGTTGCCGCAGAACTTATTAACAACTAGCCGCCCTCGACTTCCTGACCAAGGATTGTTCGGGAGTGCGCTTTTAACAGGCGGGCCGTGTCCCGCAACGGTAAATGCCGCCATGTCGATCTTGCAGGCCATCAGAACCTTTTTCTTTTACCTGCTGCTGGGCACCAGTTCGTTTCTCTGGTGCACCCTGAGCTTTTTTATTGCCCCCTTCCTGCCGTTCAAGGCGCGTTATCGCTTCATCAACGTTTATTGGTGCCGTTGCGCGTTGTGGCTGAGCAAGGTGTTTCTGAACATCCGTTTCGAGGTCAAGGGCGCAGAAAACGTCCCGGACCAACCCTGCGTGATTTTGTCGAACCACCAAAGCACTTGGGAAACCTTCTTTCTTTCCGCGTACTTCTCGCCCCTGAGCCAGGTGCTTAAGCGTGAACTGTTGTACGTGCCGTTCTTTGGCTGGGCCATGGCCATGTTGCGCCCGATCGCCATTGACCGTGACAACCCCAAGGCGGCGCTCAAGCACGTGGCCAAGAAGGGCGACGAGTTGCTCAAGGACGGCGTCTGGGTACTGATCTTCCCCGAAGGTACGCGTGTGCCCTACGGCACCGTAGGCAAGTTCTCACGGGGCGGTACGGCATTGGCGGTCAACGCCAACCTGCCGGTGCTGCCCATTGCCCACAATGCCGGCAAGTTCTGGCCGAAGACCGGCTGGGCCAAACGCGCTGGCACCATCACCGTGGTTATAGGCGAGCCGATGTACGCAGAAGGCGAGGGGCCGCGTGCGATTGCTGCACTGAACGACCGCGCCGCTGCATGGAATGAAGCACAGCAGCTAGCCATGGGTTCCCTGCCTCCTGAGCCCTTGGTAGTCGAGACCCCGGCGATTTGAAGATCTGTGGATAACCTGTGCACGCTTTGTTGGAGAATTGGCTTTTTTGATTCATAACATGCTGATTTAGCTGCATATTTCTGAAGGTCATAAAATCTCGAAAAACGTGCATAAGTTTTTTCTTCATAAAAAAACCGGTCCTTGTGACCGGTTTTTTATGCACAGCAGAAAAGTCGGTTTTTTAGTCTTCCAACTGCGGCAATAACAGGATGAATGTCGAGCCCTTGCCCAGCTCACTTTCACAAACGATGCGTCCACCGTGCCGTTCCACCACGGCCTTAACCATCGTCAGCCCCAGTCCAAGACCGTCACTGCCCTGGGCCGAATCGAAACGCCGGTATTGGCTGAACAGTTCCGGTAAATCCTCGGGGGCAATCCCCGGCCCCTGATCGCTGATGCGGCATTCCAACCACCCCTGTGCACTGCCGTGTCTTAACCTGACGGTAGTGCCGGATGGGGAGTATTTGATCGCATTCTCCAGCACGTTGAACAACGCACGGGTGAGCAGTGATTGATCGGCATGGATCATGGCTTCATCCGCCTCATCCAGGTCGTTGACCAGATGGATGCCCTTGAGTTGCGCAATCACCGCAACCTGATCAAAGGCGTCCATCACCAGCATGGCGAACAAGGTAGGCTGGAACTGGTAACCGTCAGCCTCGGCCTTGGCCAATTGCACAAAGGATTCGGTAAGGCTCAATGCCCGTCGGACCTGTTGTTCGACCTGAGCAAAGACTGGCGATTCGCCGTTATGCACATCCAGCAGGGCGAGGATCGCCGAATGGGGTGCACGTAGGTCGTGGGAGAGGAAACGCAGCATGGTCTCGCGATGCTGCTGGGCTTCTCGCTCCTTGCTCAGGTCCGTCAGGCTCAACAGCCATCCGAGGGCGAAGTCACCTTCGGCCGGAAGCAAGGGCGCAAGCTCCATCCGCAGACTGCGCTGGTGGATATCGCGGAACTCAACCAATTCCAGTGCTGACAGGGCAGGGCGTACGCCGTTATGCAGCGGGGGATAACCCAGATCGGCGAGTTGTTCGATGAGGTTTGAACTGACCAGGTCGTTACCGAACACATCACGGGCTACACGGTTGGCCAACAGAATATTGCCCTGTGGGTCGGTTATCAGCGTAGCCACCGGCAGGCACTCCAACCCGTCAGCCATAAAGCGCCGCGTATCACGCGTACGACTGACTGCCTGCTCAAGGGCAAAGATCCGCCCCTGCAACACATCACCCTTGCTGGCGGGCGCTCGACGACGCTCCGGCAGCACCTTGGGCTCGTTATCCAGCCGCGCCAGTTCCCAACCAAAGTAGGCCAGGATGACGCTCAGGCGCCGCCAGTTCCAGATGAGATAGCTGAGTAACAGCCCGATCAAACATGCGGCGGGAGACCACCAATGCCCAAGGCGCAGCAATGCCCATGAGCCCACCAGCGCCGCGGTCATGCCACCCAGGGTCATCCACAGGGCGTAGCGAGGGCGATACAGCAGAAGGCCCAGCAGCAAGGTCACCAGGGATGTCGCCAACAGGGCGGCAAGCCATCCGGGCAGGTCGACAATGCTGCGTCCCTGCAACAGACCATTGAGGATATCGGCCTGGATCTCCACTCCTGCGGTCGTGCCGACGGTGGAGGAGAGCGGTGTCACAAAACGATCGGCCATTCCATACGCCGTGGCACCTATCAGAATCAGCCGGCCGCGCAGTGTCTCGGGAGGTACCTCGCCGCGTAATACACTGAGGTAGGACACGCTGGGAAAGTGGTCATCTTCCGAGGTGAAAGGCACGCGGATTTCATGCTCCTGATGCCACTGCTGGCTGCTGGGCTCCTGGGCCAGGCCCGGCATTACCGGTGCTTGCTCACTCAGCGCAAACGCCAACCATGCCAATTGAGGGAGCGTGCTTCCCGGCGGGCCTTCACGCAGATACACGCTGCGTACGATGCCGTCGCTATCCGCTTCGACGTTGATATGCCCCACGCCCTTGGCGCACTTGAGCAACGGTGACAGCGGCTCTCCTGGCAGGCTGGGACTTACGCTGCTATCACCGACGATGGGCAGCAGTACATTGCCAGCATTGCAGACCGCATCAGCCAACCGTCGTCCATCGGCCTCCTTGCTAGGTTCGCTGAAGACTACGTCAAACAGAATGCCTGCCGGCTGGGCGGCGCTAAGGCGTTCAATCAGATCTGCATGCACACTGCGCGGCCACGGCCATGGGCCGAGTACTTCCAGGCTGGGCGCATCAATGGTGACCAGCAGAATCCGTGGATCCACCGGTAAAGGTGTCAGGCGGCGCAGGCTGTCGTAGAGAGGGTTATTCAGTGCCAGGCCCGGGCTCAAGGACAGGTAAACGGTAAAGGGCAGTAACACCAGACCGATCAGCAGCCATTCACGGACCAACCCGTGGAACAACAGCTGTGCCTGGGTGGGTTGGCGTTTCTCGGCTTTGCGCCATAGTTTCACAGGGCTACCACCGAAAGTATGCGAAGGCATTGATGGTCATCGGGTAAAGGTGCCATAGGCCCGCTCCCTCTCCATGTGGTGACGTTCAACAGTGTTCTGAAACCAGTGAAGCTTATTTCGGTCTCAGTTGAGGACTTTACCCAGAACCGTGCAACAAACCATACCTCACCTTGTTGCAGGGCAGGGGTATGAGCGAGTCCTTTTCCTCACAGACAGGAGCCGGTATCTTTGCTTTGAGCATCACGGGATCTTATCAGCGTATCGAGAGATACAAGGATCGTAGAATCCGCCCATAATTGTTCAGATTCAGAGGCTGGCTTTGCACAGTCGCCTCTCATTAAAGCAGTCGTATTTTTTGTAGGAAGGACCCCAATGCGAGTCGCAATACTGGATGACGAGCCCGCCGAGTTGCGACGGGTGGAACAGACACTGCGACAGATTCCCAGCACTGCGGAACAGCCATGGTCGCTGCATTTCTTTGAGCGCGGCGAAGACCTGCTGCGCCAACTGCGGCGGGAAACCTTTGACCTGCTGATCCTGGACTGGCAACTGCCGGATATCTCGGGCATTGCCTTGTTGCGCTGGACCCGCGAACACATGGAATCGCCCCCCGCGGTCATCATGCTCACCAGTCGCGATGCCGAAAGCGATATCGTCACCGCATTGAACAGCGGCGCAGATGATTACGTCAGCAAACCCTTTCGCCCCAACGAGCTCAAAGCACGCGTCAGCGCCGTCCTGCGACGTCACGGCTTGCAGAAGTCGGCTACCCAGGAAGTACAGAGCTTTAATGATCTAACCTTCGACGATGCCGAACTGACCGTCACCCGCGCAGGCAAACCCATTAACCTGACAGAACGGGAATACCGCCTGGCCAGTTGCCTGTTTGCCAACCTGGCCCGGCCGCTGTCTCGCGAGTACCTGTATGAGCGGTTTTGGAGCCATGAGGAAATGGTCTCGTCACGGCCTTTGGATACCCATATCTACCGTCTGCGTAACAAGCTCGGGCTGACGGCGGATCGCGGCTGGCAGCTGTTGACGATCTATGGATATGGGTATCGTTTGGAGAGTGTGGCGACAACGGCGCAAAGTTAAAATCTTGATGTTCCACGTGGAGCATTTTAAAACGCTTAACCATCACCCAATAAAAAAGGCCAACGCTAAGCGTTGGCCTTTTTGTTCAAGCAGGTTTACCTGATCAGAAATCCAGGTTAGACACCGCCAAGGCGTTGCTCTCGATGAAGTCACGACGAGGCTCGACCGCATCACCCATCAGGGTGTTGAAGATCTGGTCTGCGCCAATGGCGTCTTCGATGGTCACACGCAACATACGACGCTGAGCCGGGTCCATGGTGGTTTCCCACAGCTGGTCCGGGTTCATCTCGCCAAGACCTTTGTATCGCTGGATGGTATGGCGCTTGGTGCTTTCAGCCATCAGCCAGTCCAGGGCTTCCTTGAACTCTTTGACCGCTTTCTTGCGCTCGCCACGCTGAATGTAAGCACCATCGTCCAGCAGGGTGCTCAGTTGCGCGCCGAGGGTAACGACCGTTTTGTAATCGTTGCTGCCGAAGAAGTCGCGGTTGAAGGTGACGTAGTTGGACAAACCGTGGGAGATCAGTTCGACCTCCGGCAGCCACACGTTACGTTCGCGGTCTTCGCGCAGGCTGGCTTTGTACACCAGGCCAGACTTCTCAACGGTACGCAGACGCACTTCGTACTGGGCCAGCCAATCCTGCATGGCGGCGCGATCGCCCAACTGCTCCAGGCTCACGGCCGGCAGGTAGATGAAGTGCTCGGTCAGCTCCTGAGGATACAAGCGCGACAAACGCTTGAGCGTCTTCATGACCATACGGAAGTCGTTGACCAGACGCTCCAGCGCCTCGCCGGAGATGCCCGGTGCTTCGTCGTTCAGGTGCAGGCTCGCATCTTCCAGGGCCGACTGCGTCATGTACTCTTCCATGGCGTCGTCGTCTTTGATGTATTGCTCTTGCTTGCCTTTTTTCACCTTGTACAACGGCGGCTGGGCAATGTAGATGTAGCCACGCTCGATCAGCTCTGGCAGCTGACGGAAGAAGAACGTCAGGAGCAGGGTACGGATGTGCGAACCGTCGACGTCAGCATCGGTCATGATGATGATGTTGTGGTAACGCAGCTTGTCGATGTTGTACTCATCACGGCCAATACCGCAGCCGAGTGCAGTGATCAAGGTGCCGACTTCCTGAGAGGAAATCATCTTGTCGAAGCGCGCCTTCTCAACGTTCAGGATCTTGCCCTTCAACGGCAGGATGGCCTGGGTGCGACGGTTACGACCCTGCTTGGCGGAACCGCCAGCAGAGTCACCTTCCACCAGGTACAGTTCGGAGAGGGCAGGGTCCTTCTCCTGGCAGTCAGCCAGTTTGCCAGGCAAGCCGGCGATATCCAGCGCGCCTTTACGACGGGTCATCTCACGGGCTTTACGCGCGGCTTCACGGGCGCGGGCAGCATCGATCATCTTGCCGACAACCAGCTTGGCCTCGTTGGGGTTTTCCAACAGGAAGTCGGAGAAGTACTTGCCCATTTCCTGTTCAACCGCGGTCTTCACTTCGGAAGACACCAGCTTGTCTTTGGTCTGGGAGCTGAACTTCGGATCCGGAACCTTGACCGAGATAATCGCCGTCAGACCTTCACGAGCATCGTCACCAGTGGTGGCGACTTTATGCTTCTTCGCCAAACCTTCCGCTTCGATGTAGGTGTTCAGGTTACGCGTCAACGCAGAACGGAAACCCACCAGGTGAGTACCGCCATCGCGCTGGGGAATGTTGTTGGTGAAGCACAACAGGTTCTCGTTGAAGCTGTCGTTCCACTGCAGGGCGATTTCCACGCCGATGCCGTCTTCACGCTGGATGTTGAAGTGGAACACCTGGTTGACCGCAGTCTTATTGGTGTTCAGGTATTCAACAAAAGCACGCAGGCCGCCTTCGTACTTGAACAACTCTTCCTTGCCGCTGCGCTCATCCTTGAGGACGATGCCAACACCGGAGTTGAGGAAGGACAGTTCACGAATCCGCTTGGCCAGGATGTCCCAGCTGAAGTGGATGTTCTTGAAGGTCTCAGCCGATGGCTTGAAGTGGATCTGGGTGCCGGTGGTTTCACTGTCACCAACGATTTTCATCGGTTCCTGTGGCACACCGTGGACGTAAGTCTGTTCCCAGATCTTGCCGCTACGGCGAACGGTGAGAATCAACTCTTCGGACAGAGCGTTCACTACCGACACACCTACACCGTGCAAACCGCCGGATACTTTATAGGAGTTGTCGTCGAATTTACCGCCGGCGTGGAGCACGGTCATGATGACCTCTGCCGCCGAAACGCCTTCTTCTTTGTGCACGTCTACCGGGATGCCACGACCGTTGTCACGCACGGTAATGGACTCATCCGGGTGGATGATAATGCTGATGTCGTCGCAGTGACCGGCCAGAGCTTCGTCGATGGAGTTATCGACCACCTCGAACACCATGTGGTGCAGACCGCTACCATCATCGGTGTCGCCAATGTACATACCGGGACGTTTGCGTACGGCATCCAAACCTTTCAGCACTTTAATACTGGTCGAGTCGTACGTGTTTTCTTCGCTCATGCCTTCACTCCCGATGGTCGTGGGTCTGGGTGATACGGCCTTGTTCCACGTGGAACAAAGCGACTGGCGTTTCCGTCTGCCAGCCTTCCCTCAATAATTCGTGGTCTACACAGGTAATGAATACCTGGCAGCGTAAGTCTTCCAACAAGCGGCATAGCGAACGGCGGTGCTGTTCGTCGAGCTCCGACGGCAAGTCATCCACCAGATAAATACACTGACCGCGCCTGGCCTGGCTAACCAAGTGCCCTTGCGCAATACGCAGCGCACACACCACCAACTTCTGCTGGCCGCGGGACAAAATATCCGCAGCATTATGTGCACCTAATCTAAGGCGCAAATCAGCGCGTTGGGGGCCGGCCTGGGTGTGTCCGATTTGCTGATCCCGCTGCAGGGACGTCGCAAGCACAGCACTGAGCTCACGGTCTTTGTCCCAACCTCGGTAGTAACTCAGCGTCAGCCCCTCGAGATCCAGCAACTCGCTCAAGGTCTGCTCAAAGACTGGTTTCAAGGCTTTGATATAGGCACGACGGTATTCATCTATTTCGTCGCTGGCCAGGCACAGCTCTCGGTCCCAGGCTGCTTGCGAAGCGGCGTCAAGTGTACCATGCCGCAGCCATGAGTTCCGCTGCCGCAGGGCCTTCTGCAGGCGCTGCCAAGTGGCCATGAAGCGGGGTTCCACGTGGAACACACCCCAGTCCAGAAATTGGCGGCGGATTTTCGGTGCACCTTCCAACAGACGGAAGCTGTCGGGGTTGATCAACTGCAACGGCAGAATTTCTGCCAGTTGTGCGGCACTGCGCGCATTTTGCCCGTCGATACGAATCTGAAACTCCCCGCCGCGATCGCGGGAAATCCCCAGCGCGCTCTGACCACCTTCCGCCAACTCGACTTGGCCAAACACTGTGCAGGCCAACTGTTCGTACTGAATCACCGGCAACAGGCGGGCACTGCGGAAGGACCGCGCCAGCCCCAACAAGTGGATAGCTTCCAGCACACTGGTTTTGCCACTGCCGTTGGCGCCATGGAGGATATTGATGCGGGGGGAAGGGGAGAAGGTCACCGGGTGCAGATTACGCACCGCGGTGACAGAGACGCGACTAAGGGACATCTAGCTTCTGCTGAGCATGATTACAGGCGCATCGGCATGACAACGTAAGCCGAGTCGTCGTTATCGGATTCTTGCACCAGAGCGCTGCTGTTGGAGTCCGACAGGATCAGGCGAACCTGTTCGGTAGTCATGACGCCCAGCACGTCCAACAGGTAGCTCACGTTAAAGCCGATTTCCAGAGAGCCGCCGTTGTAGTCGACGCCAACTTCTTCTTCTGCCTCTTCCTGCTCCGGGTTGTTGGCCTGGATTTTCAATTGCCCGTTGGCCAATTGCAGGCGAATACCACGGTACTTTTCGTTCGACAGAATCGCAGTACGGCTGAACGCTTCACGCAAGGCCTGGCGATCGCCAATCACCAGCTTGTCGCCACCTTTAGGCAACACACGCTCGTAATCCGGGAACTTGCCGTCAACCAATTTGGAGGTGAAGGTGAACTCACCAGTGGTCGCGCGGATATGGTGCTGACCCAACACGATGCTGACATTGCCGTCCGGCTCGGTGAGCAAACGCGCCAACTCAAGGATACCTTTGCGCGGAACGATCACCTGGTGACGATCAGGCTGGCCGATATCGGCACGCATCGAGCACATCGCCAGACGGTGACCGTCAGTGGCAACCGCACGAATGATGCCTTCGGATACTTCCAGCAACATGCCGTTAAGGTAGTAGCGCACGTCCTGCTGGGCCATGGCGAAGCTGGTGCGCTCAATCAAGCGACGCAGCTTGCTTTGCTCCAGGCTGCACGTCAGCGAGCCTGGCCCTTCTTCCACGGTTGGGAAGTCATTGGCCGGCAAGGTCGACAGAGTGAACCGGCTACGGCCAGCCTTGACCACCAATTTTTGCTCATCGACCTTGATGTCAATCAGCGCATCGTTGGGCAGGCTTTTGCAGATGTCCATCAGCTTGCGCGCCGGCACAGTGATTTCGCCGGGTTCGGCGGGCTCTTCAAGCTGCACACGACCAACCAGCTCGACTTCCAGGTCGGTACCGGTCAAGGACAACTGCTGGCCTTCGACCACCAGTAATACGTTGGAGAGCACCGGCAAGGTCTGTCGGCGCTCGACGACGCCTGCGACCAGTTGCAGGGGTTTCAACAGGGCTTCGCGTTGAATGGTGAAATGCATGGTCTAGTCCCTTGCCTTAATAAGCTGCGCTGGTGTCATCACGTAGTCAGTGTACGCAGCAGGTTCTTGTAGTCCTCGCGAATATCCGCGTCGGATTCCTTAAGTTCGTTGATTTTGCGGCAGGCGTGCAAGACCGTGGTGTGGTCGCGACCGCCAAACACATCACCGATTTCCGGCAGGCTGTGGTTGGTCAGCTCCTTGGAGAGAGCCATGGCCACCTGACGCGGGCGTGCAACCGAGCGCGAACGGCGCTTGGACAGCAGGTCGGAAATCTTGATCTTGTAGTACTCGGCCACGGTGCGCTGGATGTTATCCACACTCACCAACTTGTCCTGCAGGGCCAACAAGTCTTTCAGAGATTCGCGAATCAACTCGATGGTGATATCACGGCCCATGAAGTGCGAGTGAGCGATGACCCGCTTGAGCGCGCCCTCCAGCTCACGCACGTTGGAGCGAATGCGTTGGGCAATAAAGAAGGCAGCGTCGTGAGGCAGATCAACCTTTGCCTGATCGGCCTTCTTCATCAGGATCGCAACCCGGGTTTCCAGCTCCGGCGGTTCCACCGCAACGGTCAGGCCCCAGCCGAAACGCGACTTCAGGCGCTCTTCCAAGCCTTCAATTTCTTTCGGGTAACGGTCACTGGTCAAGATGACCTGCTGGCCACCTTCGAGCAGGGCGTTGAAGGTGTGGAAAAACTCTTCCTGGGAACGTTCCTTGCGAGCGAAGAACTGAATGTCATCGATCAGCAAAGCATCAACGGAGCGGTAGAAACGCTTGAACTCGTTGATCGCATTGAGCTGCAGGGCCTTGACCATGTCAGCCACGAAGCGCTCCGAATGCAGGTACACGACCTTGGCGTTCGGGTTCTTCTTTAATAGGTGGTTACCTACGGCGTGCATCAAGTGCGTCTTACCCAAGCCAACGCCACCATAAAGGAAGAGCGGGTTGTAACCGTGCTTGGGGTTATCGGCGACTTGCCAGGCAGCTGCACGGGCCAGCTGATTGGACTTGCCCTCGACGAAGTTCTCGAAGGTGAAGGTGCGGTTCAGATAACTGGTGTGCTTGAGCCCACCCTCAACCTGCACAGTGCGCTGTTCGGCACGAACGGGAGCCTGCTGGGAGCTGGCGCCTGCCATCGGATCGAAGCTGTCGCGAGACGGTTCTTCATGCTCCGGCGCATTTTTTTGCGCAGAGGATTTGGACGGCGTTGCAGCAGGTGCAGCAGAAGCAGCAACCGGTGCCGCTGCCGCCTGAGCTTGCGATGCCGCTGCAGCCAAAGGCGCGTTCGGCGCAGCACGGGGTGCTGAGCTACGTTTGCTGCCTATTAATAAGGAGAGCACGGGCGCGAGGCCATTGCCATGTTCATCGAGCAATTCGAGAACGCGGCTCAGGTACTTCTCATTGACCCAGTCGAGAACAAAACGATTGGGTGCGTAGACACGCAACTCGTCGCCTTCGGCTTCGACCTGTAGCGGACGGATCCAGGTGTTGAATTGCTGGGCAGGCAGCTCATCGCGCAAAAGCTCCACGCACTGCTGCCAAAGTTCCACTGACACGGATATCCCCTAAGTTGAAAGCCGGTGAGGCAAAAACAGCCGCCATTGTAGCGACCAGCCGCCCACTTATCCACATGTAGGTTGCTCACAGGGCACCCAAAATCAATGTGTTAACCGCAGAAAAGGCGACCAATGGTCTGTGCATAAGCTCTGTGGATAAGCCACCCTGAGCTCGTTGCACAAGTGGGGCCAAAAGTCTGTGGGTAACCGGCCTGTGGATAACAACCCATTCCACGCACAGCTTATCCGATAGCACAGCACAGGCAGAGCACTGCTTCTCCCCCGTGTTGTCATTCTCTGTACAGCACGCAGAATAAGGGCTAAAGGCAGTTATCCACAGATGATCGCCTGACTAGCTTTTATAAGCTTTACAGAAAAGCTTTAAATAACTTCCTTCTTTATTTTTATATCTATGGCATGGCGGATGAAAGCAGAACGGCTCGGAAGGCGGCAAAGATCTAATTGAAGGAAAAGCTGGTTGGAAATTGACCTAGAGGCTTGCTTTCTCTAGAATCGCCGGTCTCTTAAAACGGGGGCCATTCCGGCCCGTTGTGGACGAACCAGGTAACAACGCCATGAAACGTACTTTCCAACCAAGCACCATCAAACGCGCCCGTACTCACGGCTTCCGTGCTCGCATGGCTACCAAGAACGGCCGTGCTGTCCTGTCGCGTCGCCGCGCCAAAGGTCGTGCGCGTCTGGCAGTTTGATAATCCGGTACTGGTGGTGAGTCAGGACTTCAGTCGGGAAAAGCGTCTGCTTACCCCCCGGCATTTCAAGGCAGTCTTTGACTCCCCCACCGGCAAGGTTCCGGGGAAAAATCTCCTGCTCCTTGCGCGTAACAACGATCTTGATCACCCCCGTCTCGGGCTGGTGATTGGCAAGAAGAGCGTCAAGCTCTCCGTTGAGCGCAATCGCCTCAAGCGTCTGATGCGCGAATCGTTTCGCCTCCACCAGGACACTCTGGTTGGTTGGGATATTGTTATCGTCGCGCGCAAAGGCTTGGGTGATGTAGAAAACCCCGAATTGATTCAGCATTTCGGCAAGCTCTGGAAACGTTTGGCTCGTACCCACAAGCCAGCACCAGCAGTCAGCACCGAAACTGTAGGGGTAGACAGCCTTGATGCGTAAACTGGCAATCGTTCCGATCCAGTTTTATCGCTATGCCATTAGTCCTCTGATGGCCAGCCACTGTCGTTTCTACCCCAGTTGTTCCTGCTACGCGTTAGAGGCCATAGAAAATCATGGTCTTCTGCGCGGTGGCTGGCTGACCTTTCGTCGTTTAGGTCGCTGTCATCCGTGGAATCCCGGTGGTTATGACCCGGTTCCACCTATCCCTACCTCCCGTTCTTCTTCGATGGCCGAGTAATCATGGATATTAAACGCACAATCCTGATCGTCGCCCTGGCAATCGTGTCCTATGTCATGGTCCTTAAATGGAACCAGGACTACGGCCAGGCTGCCCTGCCGACTCAGAATGTTGCTACCAATCAGGCTGCGCCGGCTATTCCGGACACCCCGCTGGGTAACAATGCGTCCGCGAGTGCCGATGTTCCCAGCGCGAATGGCGAGACAAGTGCCCCGTTAGAAACGCCAGTGGTCACCAACAAAGACCTCATCCACGTGAAAACGGATGTGCTCGACCTGGCTATCGACCCACAAGGTGGTGATATTGCACAGCTGAAGCTGCCGCTTTATCCACGTCGCCAGGATCATCCGGATGTTCCGTTCCAGCTGTTCGATAACGGCGGTGAACGTACTTATCTGGCGCAAAGCGGCCTGACCGGCACCAATGGTCCGGATGCACGTGCTACCGGTCGTCCGGTTTATTCGACCGAGCAAAAGACTTATCAACTGGCAGACGGCCAGAACCAGTTGAACGTCGACCTGAAATTCAGCCTCGACGGCGTCAACTACATCAAGCGTTTCAGCTTTACCCGTGGTTTGTACGATCTGAAGGTCACTTACCTGATCGACAACACCAGCGACAAAGCCTGGAGCGGCAACCTGTTTGCCCAGCTCAAGCGTGACGCCAGTTCCGATCCGTCTTCCAGCACCGCCACCGGCACCGCGACTTACCTGGGCGCCGCCCTGTGGACAAGTAACGAGCCGTACAAGAAAGTGTCGATGAAAGATATCGACAAGGGCACGCTGAAAGAAACTGTCCAGGGTGGCTGGGTAGCGTGGCTGCAGCACTACTTCGTGACCGCCTGGATTCCGAACAAGGGTGACGCGAACCTGGTTCAAACCCGCAAGGACAGCCAGGGCAACTACATCATTGGGTTCACTGGCCCGGCGTTGACCGTCGCTCCAGGTGCCAAGGCTGAAACCAGCGCTACCCTGTACGCCGGTCCTAAAAGCCAGGCCGTATTGAAAGAGTTGTCCCCAGGTCTGGAACTCACTGTGGATTACGGCTTCCTGTGGTTCATTGCCCAGCCGATCTTCTGGCTGTTGCAACATATCCACAGCATCGTCGGCAACTGGGGCTGGTCGATCATCTTCCTGACCATGCTGATCAAGGGGATCTTCTTCCCACTGTCGGCAGCCAGCTACAAGTCGATGGCGCGTATGCGTGCCGTTGCCCCGAAACTGGCGGCACTGAAAGAACAACATGGCGATGACCGGCAGAAAATGTCGCAGGCCATGATGGAGCTATACAAGAAAGAGAAGATCAACCCGCTGGGTGGATGCTTGCCTATTCTGGTACAGATGCCGGTGTTCCTGTCGCTGTACTGGGTACTGCTGGAAAGCGTGGAAATGCGCCAAGCGCCGTTCATGCTGTGGATAACTGACCTGTCGATCAAGGACCCGTTCTTTATCCTGCCGATCATCATGGGCGCGACCATGTTTATCCAGCAGCGTCTGAACCCAACCCCGCCGGATCCGATGCAGGCCAAGGTAATGAAAATGATGCCAATCATCTTCACCTTCTTCTTCCTGTGGTTCCCTGCTGGCTTGGTACTGTACTGGGTGGTCAACAACGTGTTGTCGATCTCTCAACAGTGGTACATCACACGTAAGATCGAAGCGGCTACCAAAAAAGCCGAGGCGTAATTTACTCTGTGGATAACCACTCAAGACGCCCCCTAGTGGGGCGTTTTGCTTTCCGTCACTTTTGTTCTGGAACCTGCTGATGAGCGCTCCTCGTGAAACCATCGCTGCTGTCGCCACCGCTCAGGGCCGAGGCGGAGTCGGTATCGTTCGAATTTCCGGGCCCTTGGCGGGCGTTGCGGCCATGGCAATCAGTGGCCGAGAGCTGAAACCCCGTTATGCCCATTACGGCCAGTTTCTGGATGCTGACCAAAGCGTATTTGACGAGGGCTTGGCGATCTATTTTCCGGGACCAAACTCTTTCACCGGTGAAGACGTCCTGGAATTACAGGGGCACGGTGGTCCTGTGGTCCTGGATATGCTCCTGCAGCGTTGCTTGCAATTGGGTTGCCGCCTGGCACGGCCTGGGGAATTCAGCGAACGGGCATTTCTGAACGACAAGCTCGATTTGGCTCAAGCCGAAGCGATTGCGGATTTGATCGAAGCCAGTTCTGCACAGGCTGCGCGTAACGCTTTGCGCTCATTGCAGGGGGCTTTTTCCCTGCGTGTGCATAACCTGACCGAACAACTGATCAGCCTGCGTATCTACGTTGAAGCGGCGATCGATTTTCCCGAAGAAGAAATCGACTTCCTCGCGGATGGCCATGTGCTGGCGATGTTGGATAAGGTCCGTGAGGAATTATCCACAGTCCTGCGTGAAGCCGGGCAGGGCGCGTTGCTACGCGATGGCATGACGGTGGTGATTGCCGGGCGGCCCAATGCCGGAAAATCCAGCCTGCTCAACGCCCTGGCAGGACGCGAGGCGGCCATTGTCACCGAGATTGCCGGCACTACCCGGGATATCTTGCGCGAACATATCCACATCGACGGCATGCCGCTTCACGTCGTCGACACCGCCGGGCTGCGCGACACCGACGACCAGGTGGAAAAAATTGGTGTGGAGCGTGCGCTCAAGGCTATCAGCGAAGCTGATCGTGTTTTGCTGGTGGTAGATGCCACGGCACCGGAAGCTGTGGATCCTTTTGCGCTGTGGCCAGAATTCCTCGATCAACGACCTGACCCGGCCAAAGTCACCTTGATTCGTAACAAGGCCGACCTGACGGGTGAAGCGATTGCCCTGCAAACCAGTGAGGATGGCCATGTCACTATCAGCCTGAGCGCCAAAGCGGCAGGTGACGGCCTGGAATTGCTGCGTGAGCATCTCAAGGCCTGCATGGGCTATGAACAGACCTCGGAAAGCAGCTTCAGTGCACGTCGCAGGCATCTTGAGGCACTGCGCCATGCCAGTGCCGCCTTGGAGCACGGCCGGGCGCAGCTGACCTTGGCGGGTGCTGGGGAGCTGCTGGCTGAAGATTTACGTCAAGCACAGCAACTGCTGGGAGAAATTACCGGCGCGTTCAGCTCGGACGATTTGCTGGGCAGGATCTTCTCCAGCTTCTGCATCGGTAAATAGACCTTCGTTGTCCACAGACAGGCCATTCGCGCCTGTCTGTTCAGCCCGTTTCAGGGCAACCCAATCCATTTTTTGACTGACTCGCCGAGCAATCGGTGTTTTTCCGTGCGCGCTATTCGCCTCGGCTGGTACTTTTCTGTGGATTAAACCCTGTGAGTAACCGCGCCTGTGCCCAGTTGATAACAGGGCTTGAAACCTGAGTAAAAACACGTCTGTGGATAACCATCACTTTAATCCACAGGCTTAAAGCACTTATCCAAGGGCCTCATTGGCACATGACCACAGACTTTTGAATCGCTGTACATATTGAATATAAAGGGCTGTAGAGATCTATCCACAGAAACGTTGCTCAGTAGAAATAAACATAAAAACAAAGATTTAATAAATTTCTCTCTTTTAATTTCTATTGTCTGTGATTCATCCACAGCTGGTTAAATTTTGTGCAAAGGGTTCTTTAGGAAGGGCGAAGTCCCTATACTTGCCGCCATAGCTCCAAAACTCTTTCAACAGACAATTCCTGATTACCTACATAAGCAGGCACGAGGTGCGTGGTGGATTTCCCTTCCCGTTTTGAAGTGATCGTCATCGGCGGCGGTCATGCCGGTACCGAGGCAGCACTGGCGTCAGCACGCATGGGCGTAAAAACCCTGTTGCTTACGCACAACGTGGAAACCCTCGGTGCCATGAGTTGCAACCCCGCTATTGGCGGGATTGGCAAAAGCCATCTGGTCAAGGAAATCGATGCCCTTGGCGGTGTAATGGCGATGGCCACCGACAAAGGTGGTATTCAATTTCGCGTGCTCAACAGCCGTAAAGGCCCGGCCGTAAGGGCTACCCGGGCCCAGGCCGACCGCATCCTGTACAAGGCTGCGGTGCGTGAAACCCTGGAAAACCAGCCGAACCTGTGGATATTTCAGCAGGCTGCCGATGACCTGATCGTCGAGCAGGACCAGGTACGCGGTGTCGTCACGCAAATGGGTCTGCGTTTTCACGCAGATTCGGTAGTACTGACCACAGGGACGTTCCTCGGCGGACTTATCCACATCGGTATGCAAAATTATTCCGGTGGTCGCGCTGGTGATCCGCCGTCGATTGCCCTGGCAAAGCGTCTGCGTGAACTGCCGCTGCGCGTCGGCCGCTTGAAAACCGGTACCCCGCCACGCATTGACGGGCGCTCTGTGGATTTCTCGGTGATGACCGAGCAAGCCGGCGATACGCCGATCCCGGTGATGTCGTTCATGGGTTCCAAAGAACAGCACCCCAAACAGGTCAGTTGCTGGATTACCCACACCAACGCCCGTACCCACGAAATCATTGCCGCGAACCTTGATCGTTCGCCGATGTATTCCGGGGTAATTGAAGGCATTGGCCCGCGGTATTGCCCGTCGATCGAAGACAAGATCCACCGCTTTGCCGACAAGGAAAGCCACCAGGTCTTTATCGAACCCGAAGGCTTGACCACTCACGAGCTGTACCCCAACGGGATTTCCACCTCGCTGCCGTTCGATGTGCAGATCCAGATCGTGCAATCGATTCGCGGTATGGAAAATGCGCACATCGTGCGTCCCGGCTACGCCATTGAGTACGACTACTTCGACCCGCGTGATCTGAAATACAGCCTGGAAACCAAGGTGATCGGGGGTTTGTTCTTTGCTGGCCAAATCAACGGGACCACCGGTTACGAAGAAGCCGGCGCCCAAGGTTTGCTGGCCGGAACCAACGCGGCATTGCGTGCACAAGGCAAAGACAGCTGGTGCCCGCGTCGTGATGAAGCGTACATCGGCGTATTGGTCGATGACCTGATCACCCTGGGCACCCAGGAACCGTACCGCATGTTCACTTCCCGCGCGGAATACCGTCTGATCCTGCGCGAAGACAACGCCGATCTACGCCTGACTGAAAAAGGTCGCGAGTTGGGCCTGGTCGATGACGCGCGCTGGGCTGCCTTCTGCAAAAAACGTGAAAGCATTGCGCTTGAAGAGCAACGCCTGAAAAGTACCTGGGTTCGACCAGGCACCGAGCAGGGCGACGCGATCGCGGAAAAATTCGGCACGCCGTTGACCCATGAGTACAACTTGCTCAACCTGCTTTCTCGTCCGGAAATCGACTACGCTGGTCTGGTTGAAGTGACAGGCCAGGGCGCAGAAGACCCACAAGTCGCCGAACAGGTGGAGATCAAGACCAAGTACGCCGGTTACATTGATCGCCAGCAGGACGAAATCGCTCGCCTGCGCGCCAGTGAAGATACCAAGTTACCTGTGGATATCGACTACACCGGGATTTCCGGGCTGTCGAAAGAAATTCAAAGCAAGCTGGGGATAACTCGGCCTGAAACACTCGGGCAGGCTTCACGTATCCCTGGCGTGACCCCAGCAGCTATTTCGCTGTTGATGATTCATTTGAAAAAACGCGGCGCGGGCCGTCAGTTGGAGCAAAGCGCTTGAGTTCGTTGGTCACCTCGCAACACGCCGAAGAGTTATCCACAGGGGCGCGCCAGTTGGGCGTAGCGTTGACCGAGGTCCAGCATGAGTTACTGCTGGGCTACCTGGCCCTGTTGATCAAATGGAACAAGGCCTACAACCTGACCGCAGTGCGTGATCCAGACGAAATGGTCTCGCGCCATCTGCTCGATAGCCTCAGTGTGATGCCGTTCATCGAAAACGGTCGCTGGCTGGATGTCGGCAGCGGCGGCGGGATGCCTGGTATTCCGCTGGCCATCCTGTTTCCCGAGTCGCAAGTGACCTGCCTGGACAGCAACGGCAAGAAAACCCGCTTCCTGACCCAGGTCAAACTCGAACTCAAGCTGGACAACCTGCACGTTATCCACAGTCGCGTCGAAGCCTTTACGCCTGAACAGCCTTTCCACGGAATTGTTTCCCGGGCGTTCAGCAGCATGGAGAACTTCAGCAACTGGACTCGCCATCTAGGCGATCGCGACACGCGCTGGCTGGCAATGAAGGGCGTCCATCCAAGCGACGAGCTGTTAGCATTGCCGGCAGACTTCCACCTCGATAGCGAACACGCCTTGGCCGTCCCCGGTTGCCAAGGCCAACGCCATCTGCTGATACTGCGCCGCACGGCATGATTGGGAACACAAGCAAGAATGGCTAAGGTATTCGCGATTGCGAACCAGAAAGGTGGTGTGGGTAAAACCACCACCTGTATCAACCTCGCAGCATCCCTGGTCGCCACCAAGCGTCGGGTGCTGTTGATCGATCTCGATCCACAGGGCAACGCCACCATGGGTAGCGGTGTGGATAAACACGGCCTTGAAAACTCGGTCTACGATTTGCTGATTGGTGAATGTGACCTGGCCCAGGCCATGCACTATTCCGAGCACGGTGGTTACCAACTGCTGCCGGCCAACCGCGATTTGACCGCGGCGGAAGTGGTGTTGCTGGAAATGCAGATGAAAGAAAGCCGTCTGCGCAGCGCCTTGGCACCTATCCGCGAGAATTACGACTACATTTTGATCGACTGCCCGCCGTCGCTGTCGATGCTCACACTCAACGCGCTGGTTGCCGCCGATGGGGTGATTATCCCCATGCAGTGCGAGTACTTCGCCCTTGAGGGCTTGAGCGACCTTGTGGATAACATCAAGCGTATCGCCGAGTTGCTCAACCCGAACCTGAAAGTCGAAGGCCTGCTGCGGACCATGTATGACCCGCGCCTGAGCCTGATGAACGATGTCTCGGCGCAGCTCAAGGAACATTTTGGCGATCAGTTGTACGACACCGTGATTCCACGCAACATCCGCCTGGCCGAAGCACCAAGCTATGGCATGCCCGCGCTGGCGTACGATAAATCCTCGCGTGGTGCCATTGCCTACCTGGCGCTGGCTGGCGAGATGGTTCGTCGTCAACGCCGCAATTCACGCACCGCTGCAGCCCAGCCAACTTAAGGAACCCCCATGGCCGTCAAGAAACGAGGTCTCGGACGTGGACTGGATGCACTCCTGAGTGGTCCGACCGTCACATCGCTTGAAGAACAAGCGGTGCAGGCCGACGAGCGCGAGCTGCAGCACTTGCCCCTGGACCTGATCCAGCGCGGCAAATACCAGCCACGCCGGGACATGGATCCCCAGGCGCTGGAAGAACTGGCCAACTCGATCAAGGCCCAGGGTGTGATGCAGCCCATTGTGGTGCGCCCGATTGGCGGTGGCCGCTTTGAGATCATCGCCGGTGAGCGTCGCTGGCGCGCCAGCCAACAGGCAGGCAAGGAAACCATCCCGGCGATGGTGCGTGATGTGCCGGATGAAACTGCCATCGCCATGGCGTTGATCGAGAACATCCAGCGTGAGGACCTCAACCCGATCGAAGAAGCGATCGCGTTGCAGCGTTTGCAGCAGGAATTTCAGCTGACCCAGCAACAAGTGGCCGAGGCGGTCGGAAAATCCCGTGTCACGGTTTCCAACTTGCTGCGTCTGATCGCCTTGCCGGAAGTCATCAAGACCATGTTGTCCCATGGCGATCTGGAAATGGGCCACGCTCGTGCTTTGCTGGGTTTGCCGGAAAATCAACAGGTTGAAGGGGCGCGACACGTTGTCGCACGAGGGCTCACCGTTCGTCAGACCGAGGCCCTGGTTCGCCAGTGGCTCAGCGGTAAACCTGCACCGGTTGAAACCGCCAAACCTGATCCGGATATCGCGCGCCTCGAGCAGCGCCTGGCCGAGCGGCTAGGCTCTGCGGTGCAAATTCGCCACGGCAAGAAGGGCAAAGGGCAACTGGTCATCGGATATAACTCCCTCGATGAGCTTCAGGGCGTCCTTGCCCACATCCGCTGAAACATTTGCTTATGTAGCGCGTGATCGGAAATCACTACCCGACAGTTGAATAGGGGCAGAACCGCCCCTATACTCTGCGCGCATTTTGTCGGCACAAATTATGCCAAGTTATTGATTTCCGGCAGCCGACCATTGAGGAGCAAGAGTGATGGAAACCCGCACGCCAAACACGTTGCCGTTCCATCGCTTGGCTGTTTTTCCGGTTTTGTTGGCTCAATTTGTCATTTTGCTGATCGCCGCTTTGGCGCTTTGGTACTGGCATGGAGTCGTAGCCGGATATTCAGGACTCTGCGGAGGCCTGATAGCCTTGCTGCCCAATATGTATTTTGCTCACAGGGCCTTTCGGTTTTCCGGCGCCCGAGCAGCCCAGGCTATCGTGCGGTCTTTTTATGCCGGCGAAGCAGGGAAACTGATTTTGACGGCAGTGCTGTTTGCACTGACCTTTGCAGGTGTGAAGCCATTGGCGCCGCTGGCTGTATTCGGCGTCTTCGTGTTGACCCAACTGGTCAGCTGGTTCGCTCCCCTGCTAATGAAAACAAGACTTTCGAAACCTTAGGGCGTTTGAGGCAACCATGGCAGAAACAACCGCTTCGGGCTATATCCAGCACCACTTGCAGAACCTGACCTTCGGTCAGCTTCCTAATGGCGGCTGGGGCTTTGCCCACACCGCAGCAGAAGCCAAAGAAATGGGTTTCTGGGCTTTCCACCTGGATACTCTGGGTTGGTCGGTCGCATTGGGTCTGATCTTCGTCCTGATTTTCCGCATGGCGGCAAAGAAGGCGACTTCCGGTCAGCCAGGTGCTTTGCAGAACTTCGTTGAAGTATTGGTCGAATTCGTCGATGGCAGCGTGAAAGACAGCTTCCATGGCCGTAGCCCGGTGATTGCACCGTTGGCACTGACCATCTTCGTCTGGGTATTCCTGATGAACGCCGTCGACCTGATCCCGGTGGACTGGATTCCTCAGTTGGCCATGGCGATCTCCGGCGATCCGCACATCCCATTCCGTGCCGTATCCACCACTGACCCGAACGCTACCCTGGGCATGGCCCTGTCGGTGTTCGCGCTGATCATTTTCTACAGCATCAAGGTCAAGGGCATCGGCGGTTTCATCGGCGAACTGACCCTGCACCCGTTCGGCAGCAAGAACATCTTTGTTCAAGCCCTGCTGATCCCGGTGAACTTCCTGCTGGAATTCGTGACCCTGATCGCCAAGCCGATTTCCCTGGCTCTGCGACTGTTCGGCAACATGTATGCCGGCGAGCTGGTGTTCATTCTGATCGCTGTGATGTTCGGCAGCGGTCTGCTCTGGCTTAGCGGCCTGGGCGTAGTACTGCAGTGGGCGTGGGCTGTGTTCCACATCCTGATCATTACCCTGCAGGCCTTCATCTTCATGATGCTGACCATCGTCTATCTGTCGATGGCGCACGAAGAGAACCATTAAGACCAGTCTCGACTAGTCTGATGTCCTTCCCGGTCAAACGGGAAGGTGGCCCAACAGGGCTATGAAACGATTTGTTTTACCGCTTTAAAATCTAAAAAACCTAAACCATACGACGTAAAAGTCGGGAGGAAAGATGGAAACTGTAGTTGGTCTAACCGCTATCGCTGTTGCACTGTTGATCGGCCTGGGCGCCCTGGGTACTGCCATTGGTTTCGGCCTGCTGGGCGGCAAATTCCTGGAAGGCGCAGCGCGTCAGCCAGAAATGGTCCCAATGCTGCAAGTTAAAATGTTCATCGTCGCCGGCCTGCTCGACGCCGTGACCATGATCGGCGTTGGTATCGCACTGTTCTTCACCTTCGCGAACCCCTTCGTTGGTCAACTCGCTGGCTAATCACTCGAATTTTCGAGTGATTGGGGTGATGGACAACGAATGAGCGAGGTGTTGGCGTGAACATTAATGCAACCCTGATTGGCCAATCCGTTGCGTTCTTCATTTTTGTAGTGTTTTGCATGAAGTTCGTGTGGCCTCCGGTCATCGCGGCTTTGCACGAACGTCAGAAGAAGATCGCGGATGGTTTGGACGCTGCCAGCCGTGCAGCTCGCGACCTGGAGTTGGCCCACGAGAAAGTGGGTCAGCAACTGCGCGAAGCTAAAGCACAGGCAGCCGAGATCATTGAGCAAGCCAAGAAACGCGGTAACCAGATCGTCGAAGAGGCTGTTGAAAAAGCCCGCGTCGAAGCTGACCGTGTGAAGGCTTCGGCTCATGCCGAGATCGAACAGGAACTGAACGGCGTCAAAGACGCGCTGCGTGCCCAACTGGGTGCTCTGGCGGTCGGCGGTGCTGAGAAGATCCTCGGTGCCACAATCGATCAAAACGCGCACGCGGAGCTGGTTAACAAACTGGCTGCTGAAATTTAAGCGAGGGCGATCATGGCAGAACTGACCACGTTGGCCCGACCTTACGCTAAGGCAGCCTTCGAGCACGCCCAGGCCCACCAGCAGCTGGCCTCTTGGTCAGCCATGCTCGGCCTGGCTGCAGCAGTGTCGCAAGACGACACCATGCAGCGCGTGCTCAAGGCCCCGCGCCTGACGAGCGCAGACAAGGCCGCCACTTTTATTGAAGTGTGCGGCGACAAGTTTGATGTGAAGGTGCAGAACTTCATCCGCGTCATTGCCGAAAACGACCGTCTCCCGCTATTGCCGGAGATCGCCGCTCTGTTCGACCTGTACAAGGCCGAAGCAGAGAAATCGGTAGACGTTGAAGTGACCAGTGCTTTCGCATTGAACCAAGAACAGCAAGACAAACTCGCCAAGGTTCTCAGTGCACGACTCAATCGGGAAGTGCGCCTGCAAGCTTCGGAGGACGCATCCCTGATTGGTGGTGTTGTTATCCGTGCCGGCGACCTGGTTATCGATGGCTCGATTCGCGGCAAAATCGCGAAACTTGCCGAAGCATTGAAATCTTGAGTTTGAAGGGGCAGCAGAGCAATGCAGCAACTCAATCCTTCCGAAATAAGTGAAATTATCAAGGGCCGCATCGACAAGCTCGATGTGACCTCCCAAGCCCGTAACGAAGGCACTGTCGTCAGCGTATCTGACGGCATCGTGCGGATTCACGGTCTGGCCGACGTAATGTACGGCGAGATGATCGAGTTTCCGGGCGGCGTCTACGGTATGGCCCTCAACCTGGAGCAAGACTCCGTAGGTGCCGTTGTATTGGGCGCGTACACCAGTCTGGCTGAAGGCATGAGCGCCAAGTGCACAGGCCGCATCCTGGAAGTTCCGGTTGGTAAGGAACTGCTGGGTCGCGTAGTCGACGCACTGGGTAACCCTGTTGACGGTAAAGGTCCACTGGGCAACACCGAGACCGACGCGGTCGAGAAAGTTGCTCCAGGCGTGATCTGGCGTAAGTCGGTAGACCAGCCTGTACAGACTGGCTACAAGGCTGTCGATGCCATGATCCCGGTCGGCCGTGGCCAGCGTGAGCTGATCATCGGTGACCGTCAGATCGGTAAAACCGCTCTGGCGATCGACGCGATCATCAACCAGAAAGACAGCGGCATTTTCTGCGTCTACGTAGCCATCGGTCAGAAGCAATCGACCATCGCCAACGTGGTTCGCAAGCTGGAAGAAAACGGCGCCCTGGCCAACACGATCATCGTGGCTGCCAGTGCTTCGGAATCTCCTGCGCTGCAATTCCTGGCACCGTACTCCGGTTGCACCATGGGTGAATTCTTCCGCGACCGCGGTGAAGACGCGCTGATCGTTTATGACGATCTGTCCAAGCAAGCAGTGGCTTACCGCCAGATTTCCCTGCTGCTGCGCCGTCCACCAGGCCGTGAAGCCTACCCAGGCGACGTGTTCTATCTCCACTCCCGTCTGCTGGAGCGCGCTTCCCGCGTTTCGGAAGAATACGTAGAGAAGTTCACCAACGGCGCAGTGACCGGCAAAACCGGTTCCCTGACCGCACTGCCGATCATCGAAACCCAGGCTGGCGACGTTTCCGCGTTCGTTCCGACCAACGTGATTTCCATCACTGACGGTCAGATCTTCCTGGAATCGGCCATGTTCAACTCCGGGATCCGTCCTGCTGTGAACGCCGGTGTTTCGGTATCCCGTGTGGGTGGTGCCGCTCAGACCAAGATCATCAAGAAGCTCTCCGGTGGTATCCGTACCGCTCTGGCTCAGTACCGTGAACTGGCGGCATTCGCCCAGTTCGCTTCTGACCTGGACGAAGCGACCCGTAAGCAACTTGAGCATGGTCAGCGCGTTACCGAGCTGATGAAGCAGAAGCAATACGCCCCAATGTCGATCGCTGACATGGCGTTGTCGCTGTATGCCGCTGAGCGTGGGTTCCTGACCGACGTTGAAATCGCCAAGGTCGGCAGCTTTGAACAAGCGCTGATTGCTTACTTCAACCGCGATCACGCCGAATTGATGGCGAAGATCAACGTGAAGGGTGACTTCAATGACGATATCGACGCTGGCATGAAAGCCGGTATCGAGAAGTTCAAGGCCACCCAAACCTGGTAAGCCGCAGCGGGAGCCGCAAGGCTCCCGCTTGCTAACCTGATAGGTGTTACATGGCAGGCGCAAAAGAGATTCGCAGTAAGATTGCGAGCATCAAAAGCACGCAAAAAATTACCAGCGCCATGGAAAAAGTGGCGGTCAGCAAAATGCGCAAGGCACAAATGCGCATGGCTGCTAGCCGTCCTTATGCGGAGCGTATCCGCCAGGTAATTGGGCATCTGGCCAACGCCAACCCGGAATACCGCCACCCGTTCATGATCGAGCGCGCCGTCAAGCGTGCAGGTTATGTGGTAGTGAGCAGTGACCGTGGTTTGTGCGGTGGTCTGAATACCAACCTGTTCAAGGCCCTGGTCAAGGACATGGCGGTAAACCGCGAAAACGGCGTCGAGATCGATCTGTGTGTGGTGGGTAGCAAGGGTGCGGCCTTTTTCCGCAACTTCGGCGGTAACGTCGTTGCAGCTATCAGCCATCTGGGTGAAGAGCCGTCGATCAATGATTTGATCGGCAGTGTGAAGGTGATGCTGGATGCGTACCTGGAAGGCCGTATTGACCGCCTTTCCGTGGTATCCAACAAGTTCATCAACACCATGACCCAGCAGCCAACCGTGGAGCAATTGATTCCACTGGTGGCGACTCCGGATCAGGAACTCAAGCACCACTGGGACTACCTCTACGAACCAGACGCCAAAGAGCTGCTTGATGGCTTGATGGTGCGCTACGTGGAGTCGCAGGTGTACCAGGCGGTGGTCGAGAACAACGCAGCTGAACAAGCGGCGCGGATGATCGCGATGAAAAACGCTACCGATAACGCCGGTGATCTGATCAGCGATTTGCAGCTGATCTACAACAAGGCGCGTCAGGCTGCGATCACCCAAGAGATCTCGGAAATCGTCGGCGGCGCTGCCGCGGTTTAACGGTTCAAATATTCAGAGGATCCAGCTATGAGTAGCGGACGTATCGTTCAAATCATCGGCGCCGTTATCGACGTGGAATTTCCACGCGACAGCGTACCGAGCATCTACAACGCGCTGAAAGTACAAGGCGCGGAAACTACCCTGGAAGTTCAGCAACAGCTGGGCGACGGCGTAGTTCGTACCATTGCGATGGGTTCCACCGAAGGCTTGAAGCGCGGTCTGGACGTTGTCGACACTGGCGCTGCCATCTCCGTACCGGTCGGTAAAGCGACCCTGGGCCGGATCATGGACGTACTGGGCAACCCGATCGACGAAGCTGGCCCGATCGCTACCGAAGAGCGCTGGGGCATTCACCGCGCAGCACCTTCGTTCGCAGAACAAGCGGGCGGCAACGACCTGCTGGAAACCGGCATCAAGGTTATCGACCTGGTTTGCCCGTTCGCCAAAGGCGGTAAAGTCGGTCTGTTCGGTGGTGCCGGTGTAGGCAAGACCGTAAACATGATGGAACTGATCCGTAACATCGCCATCGAGCACAGCGGTTATTCCGTGTTCGCCGGTGTGGGTGAGCGTACTCGTGAGGGTAACGACTTCTACCACGAGATGAAGGACTCCAACGTTCTGGACAAAGTGGCACTGGTTTACGGTCAGATGAACGAGCCGCCGGGAAACCGTCTGCGCGTAGCACTGACTGGCCTGACCATGGCCGAGAAGTTCCGTGACGAAGGTAACGACGTTCTGTTGTTCGTCGACAACATCTACCGTTACACCCTGGCCGGTACTGAAGTATCCGCACTGCTGGGCCGTATGCCTTCTGCAGTAGGTTACCAGCCGACCCTGGCTGAAGAGATGGGCGTTCTGCAAGAACGTATCACTTCGACCAAGGAAGGTTCGATCACCTCGATCCAAGCGGTATACGTACCTGCGGATGACTTGACCGACCCGTCGCCAGCCACCACCTTCGCCCACTTGGACGCCACCGTCGTTCTGTCCCGTGACATCGCTTCCCTGGGTATCTACCCAGCGGTCGATCCACTCGACTCGACTTCGCGCCAGCTGGATCCGAACGTGATCGGCCAGGAGCACTACGACACCGCTCGCGGCGTTCAGTACGTGCTGCAGCGTTACAAAGAACTGAAGGACATCATTGCGATCCTGGGTATGGACGAGCTGTCGGAAGCCGACAAGCAGTTGGTAAACCGTGCTCGTAAGATCCAGCGTTTCTTGTCGCAGCCGTTCTTCGTGGCTGAAGTCTTCACCGGTGCCTCGGGTAAATACGTTTCCCTGAAAGACACCATTGCTGGCTTCAAAGGCATCCTCAACGGTGACTACGACCACCTGCCAGAACAAGCGTTCTACATGGTTGGCGGCATCGAAGAAGCGATCGAGAAAGCCAAGAAACTGTAATCCAGGCGCCCGGCAACGGGCGCTCATCAGGTTGAGGCAATCAGATGGCTATGACAGTCCATTGCGATATCGTCAGCGCGGAAGGGGAAATTTTCTCCGGTCTGGTCGAGTTTGTAACAGCGCACGGCGACTTGGGTGATCTTGGTATCGCCATGGGTCACGCCCCGCTGATCACAAGCTTGAAGCCAGGTCCGATCACTCTGACCAAGCAAGGCGGGGAAAAAGAGGTGTTCTACATCTCTGGTGGTTTCCTCGAGGTTCAGCCGAACATGGTCAAGGTACTTGCCGACACCGTGCAACGTGCTGGCGACCTGGATGAAGCCTCCGCTCAGGAAGCCGTCAAGGCTGCCGAGAAGGCCCTGAACGAAAAAGGCGCAGACTTCGACTACAGCGCTGCTGCAGTTCGTCTGGCCGAGGCTGCAGCTCAGCTGCGCACGCTCCAGCAGATCCGCAAGAAGTAAGCGGCCTTGCCGTTACACTTCATGCGTGATTGATTAAAAAGGGTGGCCTCGGCTACCCTTTTTCTTTTTTTGCAAAACACTTCTTTGGTCTGAACCCGGACCGCCCAGGATTGGTAGCCATTCATGTCTCTTGAAATCGTCATTCTCGCCGCAGGCCAGGGCACCCGTATGCGTTCAGCCCTGCCCAAGGTGCTGCACCCGGTCGCGGGTAACTCCATGCTGGGTCATGTTATCCACAGCGCCCGGCAATTGGACCCGCAACGTATTCATGTGGTGATCGGCCACGGTGCCGATGTGGTCCGTGAGCGTCTGGCTGCGGACGACTTGAATTTCGTATTGCAAGACAAGCAACTGGGCACCGGCCACGCTACCGCGCAAGCCGTGCCCTTCATTACCGCCGACACGGTGCTGATCCTCTATGGCGATGTACCGCTGATTGAAGTAGAAACCCTGCAACGACTGCTCAAGCACGTAGTGCCTGGCCAGATGGGCTTGCTCACCGTTGAGTTGGACGACCCTACCGGCTATGGCCGCATCGTGCGCAATGCCGACGGGAAGGTTGCCGCGATCGTCGAGCACAAGGACGCCAGTGAAGCCCAGCGCGCCATTACCGAAGGCAACACCGGCATTCTTGCCGTACCTGCCGATAAGCTGGGCGACTGGATGAGCCGTCTGTCCAACAACAATGCCCAGGGCGAGTACTACCTCACCGACGTCATTGAGATGGCCGTCAGCGATGGCCTGGTGGTCGCCACTGAGCAGCCCCACGACCCGATGGAAGTGCAGGGCGCCAACGACCGCAAGCAGCTTGCAGAGCTGGAGCGTCACTACCAGTTGCGTGAAGGCCTGCGTCTGATGGCCCAGGGCGTGACCCTGCGTGACCCGGCGCGTTTCGATGTGCGTGGCGACGTAACAGTAGGCCGCGACGTGCTGATCGATATCAACGTGATCCTCGAAGGCCGGGTGATCATTGAAGACAATGTGGTCATCGGCCCGAACTGCGTGATCAAGGACAGCACCTTGCGCAAAGGCGTGGTCGTCAAGGCCAACAGCCATGTCGACGGTGCCGTGATGGGTGAGGGCAGCGATGCGGGGCCGTTTGCGCGCTTGCGTCCAGGTAGCGAGCTGGGGGCCAAGGCCCATGTGGGTAACTTTGTCGAACTGAAAAACGCACACCTCGGCGAAGGTGCAAAAGTCGGTCACCTGACTTACCTGGGCGATGCCGTCATCGGCGCCCGCACCAACATTGGTGCCGGCACGATCACCTGCAACTATGACGGCGCCAACAAGTACCAGACGACGATTGGTGAAGATGTATTCATTGGCTCCAATAACTCGCTGATTGCACCCGTCACCATTGGCGATGGTTCAAATACGGCGGCAGGCTCGACCATCAACCAGGATGTGGATAAGTCCCAGCTGGCGGTAGCCCGCGCCCGTCAACGCAATATCGACGGTTGGAAACGCCCGGTCAAAATCAAGAAGACCTGAGTTATCCACAGCCTTGGCAGCGTCAAAACTCCAATGTGGGAGGGGGCTTGCTCCCGATAGCGGTGGACCAGTCAACTCATCAGGTGACTGACACACCGCCATCGAGGGCAAGCACCCTCCCACATTTGCCGGTGTTGTTCGAAAAATAGTTATCGCCCCCGCTTGACGATCTTTCGCCAATAGGTTTTGATTGCCTTCGTTATCTTTCGGAACGAAACTTATCACTGCCATGTCGAAACGAAATACTCCCCAGCGGCGCCACAATATCCTCACCTTGCTAAATGAGCAGGGCGAAGTCAGCGTGGACCAACTGGCCAAGCGTTTCGAAACTTCGGAAGTCACCATCCGCAAGGACTTGGCCGCCCTCGAAAGTAACGGCCTGCTTCTGCGTCGCTACGGTGGCGCAATCACCATGCCCCAAGAGCTGGTGGGCGACGCCGCCCAGCCCATCTCGGCCTACAAGCGTGCCATCGCACGTGCGGCCGTGGTGCGCTTGCGTGAACATGCGCGCATCATCATCGACAGCGGCAGCACCACCGCCGCCATGATTCCGGAACTCGGTCATCAACCCGGGCTGGTGGTTATGACCAACTCCTTGAATGTGGCCCGCGCCCTGAGCGAACTGGAACATGAACCGGTGCTGTTAATGACCGGCGGTACCTGGGACCCGCATTCGGACTCGTTCCAGGGGCAGGTCGCCGAGCAGGTGCTGCGTTCCTACGATTTTGATCAGTTGTTCATCGGCGCCGACGGCATCGACTTGCAGCGCGGCACCACCACCTTCAACGAACTGCTGGGCCTGAGCCGTGTGATGGCTGAGGTCGCCCGTGAAGTGGTGGTGATGGTCGAGTCCGACAAGATTGGCCGCAAGATTCCCAACCTGGAGCTGCCCTGGAGCAGCGTCCATACCCTTATTACCGATGATCGCCTGCCACTTGAGGCCCGCGACCAGATCCAAGCCCGCGGCATTACGCTGATATGCGCGGCAGTCATCTAGGAGAAACACCATGTGTGGAATTGTTGGCGCAGTCGCCGAACGTAACGTAACTGCTATCCTGATCGAAGGCCTCAAGCGCCTGGAATACCGCGGCTATGACAGCGCAGGCGTGGCTGTCTTCACCAACGCCGGCAAGCTGGAGCGTATGCGCCGCCCGGGCAAGGTCAGCGAGTTGGACCAGGCTCTGGCCGGCGAGCCTCTGGCGGGTCGCCTGGGTATCGCCCACACCCGTTGGGCCACCCACGGCGCGCCGTGCGAACGCAACGCCCACCCGCATTTTTCCGGTGACCTGGCGGTGGTGCACAACGGCATCATCGAAAACCACGAAGTGCTGCGTGAGCAACTCAAGGGCCTGGGCTACGTGTTCACCTCGGACACCGACACCGAAGTGATCGCCCACCTGCTCAACCACAAGCTCAAAGACCACAGTGACCTGACCACGGCCCTCAAGGCCACAGTCAAAGAGCTGCACGGCGCCTACGGCCTGGCCGTGATCAGTGCCAGCCAGCCTGACCGCTTGGTTGCCGCGCGCAGTGGCAGCCCATTGGTAATCGGCCTGGGCCTGGGCGAGAACTTCCTTGCCTCCGACCAACTGGCCCTGCGCCAGGTGACCGACCGTTTCATGTACCTGGAAGAAGGCGATATTGCCGACATCCGCCGTGAAAGCGTACAGATCTGGGACGTTGACGGTCAGTCGGTCGAGCGTGAAGCCGTGCAATACCGCGACGGTGCCGAAGCCGCCGACAAAGGCGAGTTCCGCCACTTCATGCTCAAGGAAATCCACGAGCAGCCATCCGTGGTGCAACGCACCCTGGAAGGTCGCCTGAGCCAGAACCAGGTGCTGGTCAACGCCTTCGGCCCGCAAGCCGCCGAACTGTTCGCCAAAGTGCGCAATGTACAAATCGTTGCGTGTGGCACCAGCTACCACGCCGGTATGGTCGCGCGTTATTGGCTGGAAGAATTGGCCGGCATCCCGTGCCAGGTCGAAGTCGCCAGCGAGTTCCGCTACCGCAAAGTGGTGGTGCAGCCAGACACCCTGTTCGTGACCATCTCCCAGTCCGGCGAAACCGCCGACACCCTGGCTGCCCTGCGCAACGCCAAGGAGCTGGGCTTCCTCGGCAGCCTGGCCATCTGCAACGTCAGCATCAGCTCGCTAGTGCGTGAATCCGACCTGACCCTGCTGACACAGGCTGGTCGCGAAATCGGCGTGGCCTCCACCAAAGCCTTCACTACCCAATTGGTAGGCCTGTTGTTGCTGACCCTGTCCCTGGGTCAAGTACGCGGCACCCTCGCCGAGGGCGTCGAAGCCACTCTGGTGGAAGAACTGCGTCGCCTGCCAACCCGCCTGGGCGAAGCCCTGGCCATGGACAGCACCGTGGAAAAAGTCGCCGAGCTGTTCGCCGACAAGAACCACACCCTGTTCCTCGGCCGCGGCGCGCAGTACCCGGTGGCGATGGAAGGCTCGCTGAAACTCAAGGAAATCTCGTACATCCACGCCGAAGCCTACCCGGCCGGCGAGCTGAAGCACGGCCCACTGGCCCTGGTGGATGACGACATGCCGGTGGTCACAGTCGCGCCGAACAACGAACTGCTGGAGAAGCTCAAGTCCAACCTGCAGGAAGTACGCGCCCGTGGCGGCCAATTGATCGTCTTCGCAGATGAAAAGGCAGGCATGACCAATGGCGAGGGCACCCACGTGATCAACATGCCGCACATCCACGACACGCTGTCGCCGATCCTCTACACCATCCCGCTGCAGTTGCTGTCGTACTACGTTGCGGTGCTCAAGGGCACCGACGTTGACCAGCCGCGTAACCTGGCGAAGTCGGTGACGGTGGAGTAAGGCTTACTGACGTACCCGAAAGGGGCTGTTTTCAACAGCCCCTTTTTTACGTTTTGGATTCGCTTAATTCAAGGATGCGTACTGATGCAACACCCTTCTGCTACTGTCCACGCACGTTTGCACGATCGTCGGTTTGCGGTCGCGAACAACGCCCAAGGGGTGTCCGGCACCGGCACCGTGTTTCATTACCAAATCGAAGATGGCGTGATATCGAGCACTTACCAGGGTGGCCGGATTCGCGTGGGCACGCAGGTCGGGCGGGTGACCGGTGCAGAGACCATCGAGCTGCTATTTCAGTGCGTAACCCTGGAAGGTGAACTGCGCGCGGGGTGGTCACGTGGCACGGTAGGCGTGGATCACGCCGGGCGCACCACGCTGAGTTTCGTTTGGGGCTGGCTATCGGGTGCGATAGGCGGAGGGGAGTCTAGCTATGTCGAGATCACTGCTGCACCAGTTTCAGACTTTGCTTAAACCCTGAAAGCACCACAAGTCCAAGGTGGGAGGGGGCTTGCTCCCGATTGCGGTGTATCAGCCAGCATAGGCAGTTACTGACAAACCGCTATCGGAGGCAAGCCTCCTCCCACATTTTGATCTTCATTGGTGCTGAAAAAGGGATGGAGTCAGGTCCACCAGTAGCGCACGAGGTGAAAGAAAATCGGTGCCGCAAAGCACACCGAATCCAGGCGATCCAACATCCCGCCGTGCCCTTCGATCATGTGCCCCCAGTCTTTCACGCCGCGGTCACGCTTGATCGCCGACATCACAATCCCGCCGGCAAAACCAAGCAGGTTGATCAACAGCGCAATCAAGAACGACTGCCACGGGTTGAACGGCGTGGTCCACCATAGCGCCGCGCCGATCAAGGACGACAGCAGAATGCCGCCCACAAACCCCTCCACGGTTTTCGACGGTGACAGGTTGGGCGCGATCTTGTGTTTGCCGAATAGTTTGCCGCATACGTACTGCAGCACGTCCGAAAGCTGCACCACGATCACCAGGTAAGCGATCAACAACAGGTTGCGGCCTTCGTAGCCGGGGATGTCCAACGTCAGCAGGGCAGGGACGAAGGACACGCAGAACACTGCGATCATCAGCCCCCATTGCACTTTCGATGCGCGTTCCAGGAAGTGGGTGCTGTCGCCGCCGAAGGAGGCGAGGATCGGCAGCAGCAGGAACACGTACACCGGAATGAAGATCGAGAACAGCCCGTACCAGTCGGCGTAGATCAGCACGTATTGCAGTGGCAGGGCCAGGTAGAACGCGGCCACCAGGGCCGGGTAGTCGCTGCGCCGAGTCGGGGTGAGGGTGAGGAATTCGCGCAGGGCGTAGAACGATACCGCGTAGAACAGCAGGATCACCGCGCCGGTGCCGAGCCAGAAGGCGACGCCGATCACTACCACCATGACCCACCAGGCGTTGATACGGGCGTTGAGGTTGTCGATGACTGCGTTGGGGCTGCCACGGGTGCGCAGCTTGAGGATCAGGCCGATCAGCGAGGCGATGACCAGGATCGCGCCGATGCCGCCGAACAACATCAGGGTTTGGCTATCCATTTCAGGAGTGCTCCGGGGCGAGGGCGAGCAGGGCGTCGCGGGTGCGGGCGAGGAATGCGGCTTTGTCTTCGCCTTCTTCCAATTGCAGGGGGGCACCGAAGCTGGTTGTGCATAACAACGGCAGTGGCAGCACGCGCCCTTTGGGCATAACCCGGTTGAGGTTGGCTATCCACACGGGAACCAACTCGGCCTGTGGGTAACTTTTTGCCAGGTGATACAAACCGCTTTTGAACGGCAGCAAGCCATCCTCCAGATTGCGCGTGCCTTCAGGAAAAATGATCAGCGAGTCACCGCCTTCCAGAGCCGCGAGCATGGGCAGCAATGGGTTATCCACAGGCTCTTTGCGCTCGCGGTCGATCAGCACGCCATTGAACACCCGGTTGATGATGTAGCGGCGCAGCGCGCTCTTGTTCCAGTAATCGCTGCCGGCCACCGGGCGTGTGAATTTGCGCAGGTTCTGCGGCAGCGACGCCCACACCAGCACGAAGTCGCCGTGACTGCTGTGGTTGGCGAAATAGATGCGTTGCACCGGTACTGGCGCGCACCCCAGCCACAGGCTGCGAGCGCCGGTGACGGTGCGGGCCATGGAGGTAATCAGCGTGGCGACCACGGGTTCGAACATGGGAATTCCTTATCCGGCGAAAGGCAGCCAAGGGCTGGCGAGAATGACGCCCAAGGTCAGCAGCGCTTGCGCGCCCAGCAACCAGGCTTGTTTACGCAATAGTTTAAGGGCGCCACGGCGGCGTTCGGTCCACGGCCGACCGGCTCGCTTGGACGATTGCAGGCCGAGGGTTTGCAGGGCCTGGTCAAGGTCTGGGGTGCGGGTAACGTCGCGGGCCAGCAAGGCGAACAGGTCGGCGTCGAAGGCCACTCGCAGCGCCCAGTACTTTTGCAGCAGGCCCAGCACGATCATCCACAGGGCCAGCAGCAGGCAGATCGTCGAGATACTGGCCAACAACAATTGGGCGAGGCCGAACAGTACGCCGAGCAACGTCAGGCCTGTGGATAACTGATCCAGGGAACGGCCACGGCGTAGCAGGCTGGCAACTATCTGGAGTTCCATATCAGCGGGCATGGTGCAAACCCTCCAACGCTTTACGGTGTGCGGGGTGCAGGACCACAGTGGCCCGTGCTGTACGAATAATAGCCAGTGCTTCATCGACCGTGGCGGCTCGGCCAGTATTCAGCAGCCAGGCGGCGACAGCAGTGGCGCTACGGGAGTAACCGAGGGCGCAGCACACCAGCAAGGGGCCGCTCGTTCGCAGGCGTTCAATGGCGTGTGCGGCTTCCAGGCATTCGTCGGCTGTCGGGGTGACGAGGTCCAGTACCGGCACGCAGGCATAAGCGCGGCCCAGTGGATTAATCGGCAGTTCGGCGCACAGATCGACAATGGCCCTGAACGAGCCCTGCTCGCTGGCCATAGGAATGCGCCCCAGCCAGACGTTATCCACAATCAGGTCCGGCTGTGGATGTTTGCGTGTCCACAGCCGCGAATTGACCCACGCACCCGCTAAATAAGGCGCATACAACCAGCGGGCTGCAGGCGTAACGCGGCCATCCGCACGTTTTTGAAAGCCCGACGCGCCGATCACAAGGTAGTTGGCGGTGATCAACCCCAGGGAAACCGCTGGCCACAGCAGCCACAGCCAGCCGCCGCCCAGCACCAGGGCAAGTGCCAGCAGTAATAGCGTGCCCAGCCCGTAGCGCACAGCCAGGCGCCAGCGTTGGGTATCCCGCGTCAACCGCGCACTCAACAATGGGCTCGGGTGCTCCACTGGCCATAACCACACGCACAGCCACCCCGCGAGGGCGCCTGTGGGTAAGTCGATAAAGTGATGTTGATAAGTGGTCAGCACCGAGATGCCGATCAGCGCAAACCAGCCGTGCACCACCCAGCGCCAGACCCCCTGGGTGTGCCGCTGGTACATGACCCACAGGATCACCAGCAGTGCGATATGCAGCGAAGGTGCCTGGTTGAACGGTTTGTCGAAACCGGCCAGCACCGCGAATAGCCAGCCAAACACCCCGTCCAGCTCTGGCCGCTCAAAGGTGAAGCGCAGCGGCCAGATCAGGAAGCAGCTGACGGCAATCACCTGCGCACTCAGCAGGCGCAGTGCATGTTGTTTCAGCTCATGCCGTGTATTGGGCAGCAGCAGAGAGAAGCCGTAGAGCAGGTCGATGGACCAATAGGGCACGATGGTCCAGGCCCAGAACGGCATATGGCTTTCCCAGCCGAACACCAGCGTGCCGACGTCGCTGCGCTGGCTGGTGACCCAGGTGGCGAAGCCGTAGGTGCTGAAAAACAGCGGCGCCAACAGCAGCAGCCAGAGCACCGCTGGTTTCAATAAACCGGGTTCGCGCATGTTCAGATCTTCTGTGCCAGGGACACAGTGAAAATGCCCCACTCATCCACGCGCTGGGTGATCTTGCGAAAGCCCGCGGCTTCAACCAACTGGTCCATTTCCGCCTGGCTGCGCCGACGCATCACCCAGGCCTGGCCCTGGCGGTGGCTGGTGAGCGCGCGGGCAATCAGCTCCAACTGCGGGTGCCACGGCTGCCCGGTGTAGACCAGGTAACCCCCCGGCTCCACGGCGTCGGCCAGCCCCGCCAGTGAACCACCGACCATGGCGTTATCGGCGAACAACTCATACAGGCCAGACACCACGGCCAGGGTCGGCTTGGGGTCCAGGGCGGCCAGGTCAGCGCGGTCGAACGCATCGCCTTTGACGAACTGGGCGATGTCCCCCAAGCCCTTCTCGCGAATCAGCGCGCCACCGTCGCGCACGTTGATGTCGCTGTAGTCGCGCAGCAGGATCGACTCCGGCAACGGCGATACGCCTTGCAAGGCTTCAAGGATGTAACGGCCGTGGCCGGCGGCGATATCGACGATACGGACCTCGCGGTGCTCGTCACGCAGCTTGGTCATGGCCAAGCGCAGCAGTTCCTCGACGTTCAGCTTGCGCTGGCGAATACCGCGCCAGCCAATGGAGTTGAGGTAGTTGGTGTCGATCATCCGCCCCAGCCCGCCCTTGCCGGTAGGCTTATTGCGATACACGTAGTCCAGCGTGCTGCCGGAGTCGAAACCGGTGTCGAAGCCCAGTTTCACGCCGTCCGACAGGTTCTTGCCCAGGCCCATGCTGGCGCGGGTCATGCGCCAGTAGAGGTCGCGCAGGGAATTGCGTGGCAGTGGCGCGGCAAGGGATTCGGATTCGGCGCAGGTGGCGCCAAGTTTGTCGGCGTCCAGTAGAGAGGCGCGGTCCAGCGGATGTGCGAAGTTCTGCAAGATAAAGCGTTTGGCGCTGCTCGCGGCCACGGCTCGGTCACGTTCACCGAGGGTGTCGTGGAAAAACCCAGGGAGGATATGCAGCTCTTTTTTCAGGCTGCCGAGGCGGTCGAAAAATTGCTGCTGGGGTTTACGGTGCACCACAAAATCGGAACCGGAGATAAGCAACTGGGTAGGCACCTGGATCGCCTGGGCGTCGGCTACAACCCGATCGGCCGCTTCGTACAGGCCCAGCAGCACATTCACCGAGATGGCTTTGGTGATCAGCGGGTCGCTGTCGTAGGACGCCACCCGTTCCGGGTCATGGCTGAGGAACTTGGCCTTGACGTAGCTGTTGACGAAAAAGTTGCCACGAAACCTGCGCATCAAGGCCAGGCCCGGGCGGGCGAAGGGCACGTACAGCTTGACCTTGAAGGCGGGCGAGGCGAGCACCAGGGCGCGGATTTTTGGCGCGTAGTCGTGAACCCAGGTGGCCGCGATCACCGCGCCGACGCTTTGGGCGATCACGGCCAGGTTTTGCTCTTCGATGCCGTAGGTGGCGCCGATATGGTCGCAGAAGGTCTGCACATCACGGGCACTGGTGGCAAAGCTGGGGCTGTCGCCGCGCTCGCCGGGCGATTGGCCGTGGCCGCGGGCGTCCCAGGCGAAGAAATCAAACCCCGGCAAGTCCAGTTCATCCACCAGGTGGGCAATACGTCCGGAGTGCTCATGGCCACGATGGAACAACAGGATTGCCTTGCGCGGCCCGGCGTCTGCCGTGGCCGGCCAGTGCCGGTAGAAAAGCTCGACGCCATCATGGGTACTGAAGGTGTGCTCTTGCTGTTCGCGCATCGCAAAATCCTTATGCAGAAGGGGGAGTTTGTTGCTGTTCTTTGAGGCCCTGACGCACCCGGTTGACCAAGGTATAGGCGAGCAGGGCGGCGATCAGCCACATCACTGCCTCGACCCAACCGGCGCCGAGCCAGCCCAGCGCCACGCCGGTCGCCAGCACACCCAGTACAAAAGCCCGATCACTCTTGCCCATCGGCCCGTCATAGCGACGCGATGCGCCCACCATCGGCCCCAACACACCGGCGTACTCGCTGAAGACTGCAAGCAGTGTCACCAGCACCACCGGCACCGGGCTCACGCCGGGGATCAGGGCAAAGGGCAGGATCAGCGCGCTGTCGGCGATCACATCGCACAGTTCATTGAGGTAAGCGCCGAGGCGTGACTGCTGGCCGAATTCTCGAGCGAGCATGCCGTCGATGGCGTTGAGGGCCATGCGCACGATCATCCATAAAGGGATCAACGCAAACAGCCAGAGGTGTTGGGCGAAGCCTGCGATCAACAACCCCACCAGCAGCGAAACAACTCCGGCCAGCACGGTGATCTGGTTGGCGGTGGTGCCGTTGTCATAGAGGCGCTGCACAAGCGGGCGCAGCAGGTTTTGAAACCGCGGTTTGAGTTGGTAGATGGAAATCATGGGGTGGCGCTTCCTTGTCCGTGAACCCGCGAAAAGCTGTTTCGGAGTGTGCCGATTAATCGCCGCCGACACCAGTGATGGCTCGTGTTTATAGGGGGTTAGTCACACTCCAGAGAGCACAGCAAAACAAATGTGGGAGGGGGCTTGCCCCCGATTGCGGTGTACCAGTAACTAATCAGTCGACTGACACACTGCTATCGGGGGCAAGCCCCCTCCCACAAGGGATTCAGAGTGGATGCAAAAGCGAACAAAAATTTCACGCTTCGTGTTATATCGTAACGAATTGTGTACAAGTGGGCATTGAGCGGATGCAGGTGGATTTAGAAGCTGATGGCGCTTCGGTAGAAGGCCTGGCGCGTTTTCAGCAAGGGCTGTTCCATGCCCGTCGGTTACGCCAAGCGGGTATCAGCTTGACGACCCTGGCGATCAGCGGATGGGTGTTGGCGCTGTTCGTGGCGTTGTTTGCGCCACTGTCGATCTGGCCGGTGGTGTTGATCAACTGCGCTTCGGCCCTGCTGCTGTTGGTGGCCGGGTTGCAGTCGGCCTGGTGGGTGGCTGATTGGCGTGCCCAGGCGCTGGAGGTGCCGAGCGCTGAGTTGATTGAGCAACCCATTGAGCCCACTGCCTGGCACAAGGGGCTGATCAACCGTTTCGGCAACGGCCTGCTGGCACAGGTTGGCGCACCGGTACTGTGGTTGGCCGGCTGGTCGTTGCTGGCGTTGGTCAGCGTTATCCAGTTCTGGGACCTGGCCTTGCCTGCTGCGGCCATCGGTCAGTCCGCCAGTATCGGTGCGGCGCTGGCATTGGGGCTGGCTTTTGGCTTGCTGGTGTTCGAACGTCGCCTGGCCCAGGAAACCGCCGCCCAGTGGCCGGAAGCTTCACAGCTGGCGCAGTTGAGTCGGGTGGCGATTATCTGCCTGGTGCTTAGTGCCATCTGCCTGTTGTTTGCCAATGCCGAGTCGGTGTGGCCGCTGCGTCTGGCGACACTCGTCGGCCTGTTGCCGGCGCTGGTGGCGCTGGAGTTCCTGCTGCGGGGCGTGCTGTCGCTGTTCAGCCCGCGCCAGCCGCGCCTTGAGCCGCGCTTGATGGCGCAGAGTTTTATCGCCGGCCTGCTGCGTTGGCCGCCACAACCGTTGCTGGCGTTGCAGCATGAATTGCACAACCGTTTTGGCATCGACCTGCGCCAGATCTGGGCCTTCACCTACATGCGCCGGGCTTTCCTGCCGGTGTTGCTGGTGGTGCTGGCGGTAGGCTGGGCGCTAACCGGCGTGCATGAAGTACCCCTGCAAGGGCGTGGGATTTATGAGCGCTTCGGCAAACCGGTCGAGGTGTTCGGCCCCGGCCTGCATACGGGTTTGCCGTGGCCGCTGGGTCGCGTACTCAACGTTGAGAACGGCGTGGTGCATGAGTTGGCGACCAGCGTCAGCGAAGCCGCCACACCGGAGCTGGCCGCTGCCGAAGGTCCGGCACCGTTGATTGCCAACCGCCTGTGGGACGCCAGCCATGTGAATGACAAATCCCAGGTCATCGCCAGCAGCAGCGGCGATAAGCAGGGCTTCCAGATCGTCAACATGGACGTGCGATTTGTCTACCGCATCGGCCTCACCGACCAGGCTGCGCTTGCCGCCACTTACAACAGCGCGGACATACCCACCCTGATCCGCAGCACCGCCAGCCGCATCCTGGTGCATGACTTTGCCTCGCGCACTCTCGACGAATTGCTCGGTGAACAACGCACCAGCCTCGCCGACGAGATTGGCCGCACGGTGCAAGCAGACCTGCACACCCTCGACAGCGGGGTGGAGATCCTTGCCACGGTGGTTGAAGCGATCCACCCACCGGCTGGCGCCGCCAATGCTTACCACGGTGTGCAAGCCGCCCAGATCGGCGCCCAGGCACTGATCGCCCGTGAACGTGGCGCGGCCAGCGAGCAGACCAACCAGGCGCTGCTGCAAGCCAGCACCGTCCGTGATCAGGCCCAGGCCGGCGCCCGCGAAGTGAATGCCGGCGCTCAAGCGGCGAACCTGCGCTTTGCCGCCGAACAAAAAGCCTATGCCGCGGCGGGCCAGGCTTTCGTGCTGGAACAGTACCTGAGCCAACTGAGCCTGGGCCTGGCCCACGCCAAGCTGCTTATTCTGGATCATCGTTTGGGCGCCGACAGTGCGCCGACGATTGATCTGCGTTCTTTTACTTTGCCCGCCGATCCACTGGCGCCGCGCAAAGCCGTTCAATAAGGAGTCTGTCTGTTGAGCGCTCATTCCCACGATCACGGTCATCACCATCATCACGGCCACCACCATCACCACCATGGTGATGAACAAGCGGCCGGGCCTTTCCCTTGGCGGCGCATGGCCTGGGCGGCGTTACTGGTGCTGTTTGCCGTGGCAGCGGCGAGCCTGGTGCAGGTGCGCTCCGGCGAGGCCACGGTGATTACTCGCTTCGGCAACCCCGCACGGGTGCTGTTGGAACCGGGCCTGGGCTGGCGCTGGCCGGCGCCATTCGAAGCGGCGATCCCGGTGGACCTGCGCCTGCGCACCACGTCCAGCGGCTTGCAGGATGTGGGCACCCGCGATGGCCTGCGGATTATCGTGCAGGCCTATGTGGCGTGGCAGGTGCAGGGCGATGCCGACAATGTGCAGCGCTTCATGCGCGCAGTGCAGAACCAGCCGGACGAAGCGGCGCGGCAGATCCGCACCTTCGTCGGCTCGGCGCTGGAAACCACGGCGGCCAGCTTTGACCTGTCCAGCTTGATCAACACCGACGCCAGCCAAGTGCGCATCGCCGATTTTGAAGCGCAGTTGCGCCAGCAGATTGATCAACAATTGCTCGCCACCTACGGCGTGCGCGTGGCGCAGGTCGGCATTGAGCGCCTGACATTGCCGTCGGTGACACTCACCGCCACGGTTGATCGTATGCGCGCCGAGCGGGAAACCATCGCCACTGAACGCACCGCCGTGGGCAAGCGCGAAGCGGCGCAAATCCGCTCCGCCGCCGAGCGTGATGCGCGCATTGTGCAGGCAGATGCGACGGTGAAAGCCGCCGATATCGAAGCGCAGTCGCGGGTTGAAGCCGCGCAGATTTATGGCCGCGCCTACGCTGGCAATCCGCAGCTGTATAACCTGCTGCGCTCACTGGATACCTTGGGCACGGTGGTCACGCCAGGGACCAAGATCATCCTGCGTACCGACGCCGCGCCGTTCCGCGCCCTGGTGGATGGGCCGAAGGACATCCAGCCATGAGCGAACGCGACAGTCCCGACAGCCCTTGGATTCAGGCCGGGCGCCTGACGTTCCTGGCGCTGTACGCGGTCACCGTATTGGCGGCGTTGGCCTGGGCCTTTTCCAATGTGCGCCAGATCGACCCGCAAAATCGCGCCGTGGTCCTGCATTTCGGCGCCCTCGATCGCATTCAGAACGCCGGATTGTTGTTGGCTTGGCCGCAGCCTTTCGAACAAGTCGTCCTGCTGCCAGCCGCCGACCGGGTGATCGAGCGCCGAGTGGAGAACCTGCTACGTTCCGACGCGGCGCTGCAGGCCGATCGCGTGGCCAGTTTCGCTACGCCGTTGAGCGATGCCCTGGCCGGTTCCGGCTACCTGCTGACGGGCGATGCCGGGGTGGTGCAGTTGGACGTGCGGGTGTTCTACAAGGTGACCGAGCCCTATGCCTTCGTGTTGCAGGGCGACCACGTGCTGCCGGCCCTGGATCGACTGGTGACGCGCAGCGCCGTGGCCCTCACCGCTGCGCGGGATCTGGACACCATCCTGGTAGCCCGCCCGGAGCTGATCGGCAGTGACAATGGCGCCGCCGAACGCCGTGAGCGGCTGCGCGGCGACCTGGTGCAAGGTATTAATAAACGCCTGGCGGAGTTGGCGGCCAGCGGCTTGGGGCTGGGTATCGAAGCCACCCGCGTCGATGTGCAATCGAGCCTGCCAGGGCCTGCGGTGAATGCGTTCAACGCGGTACTGACCGCCAGCCAGCAAGCCGATAAAGCCGTGGCCAACGCCCGCACTGAAGCGGAAAAACTCACCCAGACCGCCAACCAGGAGGCTGACCGCCAAGTGCAAGTCGCCCATGCCCAGGCCAGCGAGCGCTTGGCCAATGCCCAGGCGCAGACCGCTACCGTTGCCAGCCTGGCCCAGGTCAAAGACCCCGGTTTGCTGTTGCGCCTGTACCGTGAACGCCTGCCGAAAATTCTCGGCCAGGCCGGTTCAGTGACCACTGTCGATCCCAAAGACGACTCCCGCTTGATCATCCAGGGAGCCGAGCAATGAGCGCACCCATGCTGACCTCTGCCGAACAGCGCAGCGCTGCCCGGCAATTGACCTTGGCGATGCTCGCCCTGGGCTTGCTCGTGCTGGGCCTGGTGTGGCGCTGGCTCGCGCCGGACCAGAGCGGCGTCAGCCAGCTGCTGCTGGGCGTGGCTTCGCTGTTGGTAGCGGTGCCGGTGATGCGTTCAGCCTGGTACAGCCTGCGCTTTCCGAGCCTGCACGGCATCACCGACCAATTGATCGCCCTGGCCATGCTCGGCGCCTGGGCCACGGGTGATCTGCTCACCGCCGCGTTGCTGCCGATCATCATGATCTTTGGCCATGTGCTGGAAGAGCGCAGCGTGATTGGCTCCCAGGAAGCGATCCATGCCCTGGGCAAACTCACCCGCAGCCACGCACGCCTGGTGCAGGCAGACGGGACCATCACCGAAGTGGATAACGGCACCTTGAACACCGGCGATATCGTCGAAGTGCGTGCCGGCGACCGCGTGCCGGCCGATGGCGTGGTGTTGTCCGGCCAGGCGAGCCTGGACACGGCGCCGATCACCGGCGAGTCGGTGCCGTTGGAAGCCAGCGTGGGCGTGCAGGTGTTTGGTGGGGCGATCAACCTCGATGGTCTGCTGCGCCTTGAAGTCACGCGCACCGGTAACGAATCGACTTTGGGCAAAGTCATTGCGCTGATGCAGAACGCCGAGCGGGCCAAGCCGCCGATCACCCGGCTGCTGGAACGCTATGCCGGCAGCTACATGGTGCTGGTGTTGCTGCTGGCGGCCGTTACCTGGTTTGTCACCAATGACGCCCAGGCGATGCTCGCGGTGCTGGTGGCAGCGTGCCCCTGTGCCTTGGTGTTGTCGGCACCGGCCACGGCGATTGCCGGGATCGCCGTGGCGGCGCGCCATGGCATCCTGATTCGCAGCTCGGCGTTCCTGGAAGAACTGGCCGACCTGACATCGCTGGTGGTCGACAAGACCGGCACCCTGACCTTTGGCACCCTGCGTTTGCAGTCCATCGAGACCACCGCACCGGATCGCCAGGAGCTGCTGAACCTGGCGGCCAGCCTCGGCTCGGCGAGCAGTCACCCGGTCAGCCGAGCGTTGGCGGGGTTGGCGACTCAGGAGCAGTTACTGGCGCTCACCGACATTCGCGAGCGTCAGGGCCTGGGCGTGGTCGCACAGACCGAACAGGGCGAAGCGGCGCTGGGACGGCCGGAGTTATTTGAACAGTTGGGCATCGTCAACACCGCCGTGCCCACCCATGATGGCCCGATTGCCGGGCTGGCGTTGAACGGCGAGTTCCTCGCCTGGCTGCTGTTGGCCGACAGCGTCAAACCCGAAGCGCGCCAGGCCCTGCAAGAGCTGCGTGACTTGGGCCTGGGCCGCCAACTGCTGCTGACCGGCGACCGCCAAAGCGTGGCCGACAGCCTGGCGCTGGACGTGGGCATCAGTGATGTCGAAGCCCAAGCGCTGCCGGAAGACAAGCTCAACCGCGTACTGGGCGAAATCAGCAGTGGCTTCAGGCCAATGGTGGTGGGCGATGGCATCAACGACTCCCTGGCGCTCAAGGCCGGTGTGGTCGGTGTGGCCATGGGCGCGGGCGGTTCGGACATCGCCCTGGCCTCGGCGGACGTGGTGCTGATCGGCAGCGACTTGCGCCGCCTGGGCACCTGTGTGCGCTTGAGTCGCCAGTGTCGGCAGACGTTGCAGGTCAACGTGATCATTGGCTTGGGCTGGACACTGGCCATTGTCGTGTTCGCCGCATTTGGCTGGTTGGGGGCGGCGGGTGCGATGATCGCGGCGGTGCTGCACAACCTCAGTACCCTGCTGGTACTGGGTAACGCTGGGCGTTTGCTGCGCTTCCAGGAGCCGCTGTTGAAGCTCGACGAATAATTTCAGAAATATTTGCTCACGGCTGTAACGCCGATAGGGGGCCTCACTCTAGTGCTGTGTCGAGACTGAACAATCCGTTCGGACCGGCTCCACTACTGATCATGAGGAATACAACAATGAGCATTAAATCCGCTGCTGCTGGTGCCGCCCTCGCAATGGCCGCTGCTTCTCTGTTCGCAGGTGTGGCCACTCAGGTACAAGCTGCAGACGCCACCGTTCACTGCTACGGCGTGACCTCCTGCAAAGGCATGAACGACTGCAAAACCAAGGACCACGCGTGCAAGGGCCAGGGCGAGTGCAAAGGGATGGGCTTCAAGGCCATGACTAAATCGGCCTGCGACGCCGCTGGCGGTAAAGTCGGCGAGTAACCGGCAAACGAGTGCAACCGCGGCGGCTGCCTGCCACCGCTGCGGACACTTTGCCCAGGAGTGAGTCATGTCCGCGTCCCTTCCAAGTCTGGGTTACGGCCTGGGTTTACGCAGTGAGTACTACCAGCAGATCCTCGAACAGTCGCCGGCCGTGGATTGGTTCGAAGTGATCTCCGAGAATTATCTGGTGCAGGGCGGCAAAGCCTTGTACTACCTGGATGCGATAGCCGAGCGTTACCCCGTGGTGATGCACGGGGTGTCCTTGTCCATCGGCGGGCCGCATGCCCTCGATACCGATTACCTTGCGCAAATCAAACAGCTCGCCGAGCGCATCCAGCCGGCCTGGATTTCCGATCACCTGTGCTGGAGCCGCGGCAGCGCGCATCAGCTGCATGACCTGCTGCCGCTGCCCTACACCGAAGAAAGCCTCTATCACGTGGCCGGTCGTGTGCGTCAGGTGCAGGACGTGTTGCAGCGCCCGCTGGTGCTGGAAAACGTCTCCAGCTATGTGCGCTCCAAGGCTGATGAGTTCACCGAGTGGGAGTTCCTCAACGCTTTGGCCCACCTGAGCGGGTGTCAGTTGTTGCTGGACGTGAACAATGTGTATGTGAGTGCGCGTAACCATGGCTTTGATGCCTGGACGTTTATCCGCAACCTGCCGCCCGAGAGCATCCGCCAACTGCACCTGGCCGGGCATATGGACTACGGCGACTATGTGGTCGACACCCACGACCATCCTGTGTGCGACCCGGTGTGGGCGCTTTACCAACAGACCCTGGAGCATTTGGGGCCGGTGTCGACGCTGTTGGAGCGCGATGATCATTTCCCGCCGTTCGAAGAGTTGCTCACTGAGTTGAGCAAGGCCCGCGAGCTGGCTGCCAGCGCCCTGGCCAGGAGATCGCTATGCGCCTGATCGATTGGCAATTGGCTTTTGAAGAGCACCTGTTATCTGAACCTTGCGCTGCCAACAGCAGCTTTGCCGCTACCTTGCTGGGGGGGCCGACGCTGGATGTGGACACCGGCCTGGCGATTTACCACAACGCCTATCTGTCGCGATTGAAAGAAGTGCTGTGCCATGACTTCAGCGCTATCCGATATTGGCTGGGTGATGATGAATTTGCCGCGCTGAGCGAAGCCTACATTCGCCGTTACCCCTCGGCCCACTACAGCCTGCGTTGGCTCGGTGAGCGCTTTTCGATGTTTATCCTTGAGCACTTGGTCGCAGAACACAGTGCGCCGCTGGCTGAATTGGCGCGCCTGGAGTGGGCGTTTACCCTGGCGTTCGATGCACCCCAGGGTACGCCGCTGACCGTGAATGACATGGCGCAATTGGCACCCGGGGACTGGCCGACGCTACAGGTAAGCCTGGCGCCTTCAGTGCAGCATTTGCTGTGCCGTTTCAACACGCTGGCGATCTGGCGAGCCAGCAAGGATGCATCGGGTTTTCCCGGCAGCCAGGCGCTGGACCCGATGCAAATCTGCCTGGTATGGCGTCATCAGAATGTGTGTCACTACCGCAGCCTGGAGCCTGACGAAGCCTGTGCACTGGCAGGGATGGTGACTACCGGCTGGAATTTTTCAGAACTGTGCGCAGAGTTGGCAGTCACTTATTCAGAGGGTGCGTCGCTGCAAGCGGCCACGTGGCTGAAACAGTGGATCCAGGACGGTTTGCTCGAATTCCGAGCCCCATAGAGACGTGCTATTAAATCGATAGCCTCCTACTTTGTCTTCGGATGGTCTACCCTCACTCCAGACGTCTGAAACAAGGGGGGATTACTCATGCTCGCGCAACTTCCACCGGCCTTACAGAATCTTCAGCTACCGTTGCGTCTTCGACTCTGGGACGGCCATGAATTCAACTTGGGTCCTGAGCCCAGTGTGACGATTGTGGTCAAGGACCCCACGATGGTGTCCAAGCTGACCCACCCAACGCTCGATTCACTGGGCGAAGCCTTCGTCGAAGGCAAACTGGAGCTGGAGGGCTCCATCACCGAGGTGATCAGGGTATGTGACGAGTTGAGCCACGCCTTGATCGATGACGACGAAGGCAGCCGTCCGGTGCGCTCGATCCACGACAAGGCCACCGACGCGGCAGCCATTTCCTACCATTACGACCTGTCCAACGAGTTCTACCAACTATGGCTGGATCAGGACATGGCGTATTCCTGCGGTTATTTCGAAACCGGCAGCGAATCCATCGACCAGGCCCAGCAAGACAAATTCCGTCACCTGTGCCGCAAACTGCGGCTGCAGCCGGGCGAGTACCTGCTCGACGTGGGGTGTGGTTGGGGCGGGCTTGCGCGGTTTGCGGCGCGGGAATTCGGGGTCAAGGTGTTTGGTATCACCTTGAGCAAGGAACAGCTGGCGCTGGCCAGGGAGCGGGTAAAAGCCGAAGGCCTGGAGGATCAGGTCGATCTGCAATTGCTCGACTATCGCGACCTGCCCCAGGACGGCCGCTTCGACAAAGTGGTGAGCGTGGGTATGTTCGAACACGTCGGCCACGCCAACCTGGCGCAGTACTGTCAGACGCTGTTCGGTGCCGTGCGTGAAGGCGGCCTGGTGATGAACCATGGCATTACCGCCAAACACACCGATGGTCGCCCAGTGGGCCGAGGCGCTGGGGAGTTTATCGAGCGCTACGTATTTCCCAACGGCGAACTGCCTCACCTGGCGATGATGACCGCCGAGATCAGCGAGGTCGGGTTGGAAGTGGTGGATGTCGAAAGTTTGCGCTTGCACTACGCCCGCACGTTGGACCATTGGAGCGAGCGCCTGGAAGACAATCTGGAAGCGGCGGCGAAGATGGTGCCGGAGCAGGCGTTGCGCATCTGGCGGCTGTACCTGGCCGGTTGCGCTTATGCGTTTGCCCGGGGCTGGATCAACTTGCACCAGATATTGGCGGTCAAACCCCATGCCGATGGTGGTCATGAGCTGCCGTGGACGCGGGAAGATCTCTACCGCTGACCCGTTTTCCAGAACACTGAAGATCCAAATGTGGGAGGGGACTTGCCCCCTCCCACATTTTCCCTGCGTTGTCTGTTAGAGGATCGGTGAGATCAAGCGCGCCACCCGCATCCCCAACTGTTGCAGGCGTCGCGTCTCGCGGCTTTCTTCCTGACTGACTTCATGGGACAGGGCAAAATCGTCCAGCAGCATGTGTTCAACCTGGCTGGCGAAAGCCTCATCCACTGTCAGCAACATCACTTCGAAATTCAGTCGGAACGAACGGTTGTCCATGTTGGCGCTGCCAATGGCGCTGATTTCGCTGTCTACCAACACCACCTTCTGATGCAGAAACCCGGGCTTGTAGCGGAACACCCGCACACCTGCGCGCACGGCTTCGATGGCGTAAAGGCTGGAGGCGGCATATACGATACGGTGGTCGGGCCGCGATGGCAGCAACAGGCGCACGTCCACCCCGCGCAATACCGCCAGGCGCAGTGCGGCGAATACGGCTTCGTCGGGGACGAAGTACGGGCTGGTAATCCATACCCGCTCGGTCGCTGCGTGGATGGCCTCGACGAAAAACAGCGAGCAGGTTTCATAGGGGTCCGCTGGGCCACTGGCGAGCAGCTGGCAAAGCACACCGTCTTCGGGGTAGGCATCCGGCAGGATCAGCGGCGGCAGTTGCCGCGCCGCCCAGAACCAGTCTTCGGCAAACGACTCCTGAAGGCAGGCCACCACTGGGCCGGTGACCTGTACATGGGTATCGCGCCATGGCGCCAGCGGCGGCTTTTTGCCCAAGTACTCATCGCCCACATTGTGCCCGCCGACAAAGCCGGTGATGCCGTCCACCACCACGATCTTGCGATGGTTACGGAAGTTGACCTGGAAACGATTGAGCCAGCCGCTGCGGGTGGCGAACGCCTTGACCTGCACCCCGGCGTCGCGCAGCGATTGTACGTAGCGATGGGGCAGGGCGTGGCTGCCGATGCGGTCGTACAGCACGTAAATGTCTACGCCCTGGGCGGCCTTTTCCTTCAATAGCACCTGCAATTGGCGGCCAAGCTCATCGTCATGGATGATGAAAAACTGGAACAGCACGGCGGTTCTGGCGTTGCGAATCGCCTCGAAAATCGCGCTAAAAGTAGCCTCGCCATTGATCAACAGGCGCACTTCATTATTGGCCAGACACGGCATGCGCCCGAGCTTGGGCATGGCTCGCAGAGAGGCATAGGCACTGGAGTTGCGCGCCGCGAGCGCTTCCTCTACCCACGGGCGCCAATTCAGTTCGGCGATCGCCGTGTGCATTTCCTGGTTGGCCTGGCGACGGGCCTGGATGTACGCATCGAAGGTGCTGCGGCCGAAGATCAGGTAAGGGATCAGCGTCAGGTAAGGCATGAACATCAGCGACAAGGCCCAGGCGATCGAGCCTTGGGCGGTGCGGACGGTCAGTACCGCGTGAATTGCGGCGAGGCTCCCGAGAACGTGCAGCGTGGCAATGAAGTAGGCGAGCAGGTGCGGGCCAAAGAAATCCATGAACGACGTAACTCCAGGCAGTCCAGTGCGTAACAGACCATGAACGACGGCGAATGTCGCTATTTTATTTGCCGTGCAACACTGGCCGCATTGCGACGTCTAACACGCACAATTACCCAGGAGTTACCCGATGAATGCTCGTCTGCTTGGTTTGGCCATGGTTGTTGGTTTGTCGCTGCCGGTGGCGGCGCAGGCGCAGATGCTGGCGCCGGGCTTGTGGGAGTTGACCACCAGCAATATGAAAGTCGATAACCAGGACCTGCCGGACCTGTCGCTGATCCTCGGTCAGCTCAAGCAACAAATGACTCCTGAACAGCGCGCCATGCTCGAAAAGCAAGGCATCAACATGGCCGGTAAGGGTGTGCAGGTGTGCCTGACCCCAGCCCAGGTTGCCACCGATTCCATCCCGCTGACCGACCCGCAATCGGGCTGCAAGCAGGAAGTGACTGACAAGGCCGGCAACCAATGGAAGTTCCGTTTCAGCTGCCCCAAAGCCCAGGGCACGGGTGTAGCGACCTTCCAGAGCCAGAAGGAATTCACCACCACCGTCAACGGTACGTTCAATGCCACCGGCATCCAGCAGAAGGGCAGCCTGGACAGCCACGCTCAGTGGCTGGGCAACGATTGCGGTACGGTCAAACCCCGCGCTTAACGCAGAAAATGCAGGGGCAAGCCCTGGCAACTGTCGACCACCTGGCCGTTGTGCCAGGCCAGGTGGCCGGACACCAGCGTGGTGCTCACGCTGTGACGAAAGCTGCGCTCTGCAAAGGGTGTCCAGCCGCAACGGGCGAGAATCGGTTGGCTGCTGACCGGTTTGCCCTGAGGCTCAGGTTTGATCAACACCAGATCGGCCCAATAGCCTTCACGCAGGTAACCGCGATCAGGAATGGCAAACAGGTCGGCCACACGATGACTGGTTTTCGCCACCAGTGTGGTCAGAGGCAAATGCCCGTCGGCCACCAACTCCAATAGTGCCGGCAGGGCGTGCTGCACCAGGGGCAAACCCGAGGGTGCTTCACGATAGCCCAATTGTTTTTGCGCCCAGGTATGCGGCGCATGGTCAGTGCCAATCACATCCAGGCGATCACTTAATAACGCCAGGCGCAGCGCGTCGCGGTCGGCGCGTGTCTTGATGGCCGGGTTGCATTTGATCTGATGACCGAGGCGGTGATAGTCGCGGTCGTCGAACAGCAGGTGATGCAGACAGACCTCTGCGGTGATGTGTTTTTCGGCCAGGGGCTTGTCTTCGAACAGCGCGAGTTCACGGGCGCTGGTCAGGTGCAGCACGTGCAGTCGCGTGCCATGGCGCTGGGCCAGTTCCACGGCATACGATGACGAGCGATAACACGCTTCGGCGTCGCGGATCAGCGGATGAGCGACAGCGGGAATGCGCTCGCCAAAGCGCTCGCGCAAGCGTTGCTCGTTGGCCAGGATGCTCGGAGTGTGTTCGCAGTGCGCGAGCAGAATGGTCGGCACTTCGGCAAACAAACGTTCCAGAATACGTGGGTCGTCCACCAGCATGTTGCCGGTGGAGGCGCCCATGAACACTTTGACACCAGCTACTGCACAGGGGGCGAGGGCGGCGATGATATCCAGATTGTCGTTGCTTACGCCAAAGTGAAAGCCGTAGTTGGCCACTGAGTGCAACGCAGCACGGTGCTTCTTATCGGCCAAGGCTTGCAGGTTCAAAGTGGCTGGCTGGGTGTTGGGCATGTCCATGAAGCTGGTGATACCGCCGGCCACCGCGGCACGGGATTCGCTGTAGAAACTGCCTTTGTCTGGCGCGCCGGGTTCGCGAAAATGCACCTGGTCATCGATCATTCCCGGCAGCAACCACTGGCCTTTGGCGTCGATTTCCACCGGTTCGTCAGCGCCTTCAATGCTGGCGGCAATCTTCTCGATACGGCCATTGGCGACCAGCACGTCGGCGTCGAATACCTGGCCCTCGTTGACCAGGCGGGCGTTGCGTATCAGCAGGCGACTCATGGTTCAGAACTCGTTTTGCAAGGCTTTGTAGCCGCGCACCAGGTCGACGTTGGTGCGTGCCACGTCTTCGGAAAACTCCGAGGCACTGACACTCACCGGCGGGAATTGCGACAGGTCGGTGTTAGGCCCGATGCGGGTGGTGGAGGGCACGTAGAAGGCCGCGGGCAGGTCGCGGCCATCGACCACCGAGTTGTGGCGCACCACGCAGCCATCGCCGACGGCGCAATTGAACAGCACGCTGTTGAAGCCGATGAACACGCGGTCGCCAACTGTGCAGGGGCCATGGACGATGGAACGGTGGGCGATAGAGGTGAACTCGCCAATAGTCACCGCCGCGCCGGACTTGGAGTGGATCACCACGCCGTCCTGGATGTTGGAGTTCGCGCCGATCGTGATCGGGTCCATGGCGCCGCCGGCATCGACTTCGTCGGCGCGGATCACGGCGTAGGGGCCGACGAAGACGTTCTCGCCGATGATGACCTTGCCGCAGATGATCGCGGTCTTGTCGACGTAGGCTGACTCGGCAATGACCGGCAGGTCACCTGAAGGGTTTTTTCGGATCATGGTTTGCTCAACGCCGCGCACAGGGTGTTCAGGTTGTATTCGAACAGCCCGATAAAGGTGCTGGCCGGGCCTTGAGCGGCGAGGGCGTCGGAGTACAGCGTGCCGCCTATCTGCGCGCCGCTTTCATCGGCAATCTGCTTGAGCAGGCGCGAGTCCTTGATGTTTTCGATAAACACGGCTTTGACCTTGTCTTTACGGATCTGGGTGATCAGCGCGGCGACTTCGGCGGCCGACGGGTCACGCTCGGTAGACAAGCCCTGGGGCGCGAGGAATTGGATGCCATACGCCTGGCCCAAATAGCCGAAGGCGTCATGGGAGGTGACGATGCGGCGGTTGCCCGACGGCAGTGCAGCGAACTTGGCCTTGGCCTCGGCCAGCAGGCTGTGGATTTGCTTAAGGTAAGCCTGGCTGTTGCGCAGGTAGTCGCTTTTATTGGCAGGATCGGCGGTCACCAATGCCTTGGTGATGTTGCTCACATAAATTTCGGCGTTGGCCAGGTTGTGCCAGGCGTGTGGGTCGGGAATGGTCTCGCCGTCTTCCTCCATGGTGTGCGAGATCACGCCTTTGCTGGCGGTGACGACCGTAGCGGTGGTTTCAGTGCTGGTGACCAGGCGATCCAGCCACGGCTCGAAACCTAGGCCGTTCTTGATGATGACCTTGGCCTTGAGCAGCGCTTTGGCGTCATCCGGTGTGGGTTCATAGGTATGAGCATCGGCGTCCGGGCCGACCATGTTGCTGATCTGAATATGGTCGCCACCGATCTGGTGGGTGATGTCATCGAGAATACTGAAGCTGGTGACCACCTGGAGTTTGTCTGCGGCGTGAGCCATCGACAGCGGCAGCAACAGACTGAACAACACAAGAAGAGCGCGCATCGGGAAACACCTCATGAGGATGTAGGCAAAGGTGGGCGGCGCAATAAGCCATGCACCGGACCGAATACCACGGACAACACATATCCAGCGCCCGCCACCAACACGATCGCCGGGCCGCTGGGCAGTGAGTAGTAGAACGACAGCAGCAAACCCAGCCACACCGACAGGCATCCCAGCACCGCCGATACCGCGATCAACACCGGCAGGCGTCGGCTCCAGAAGCGTGAAGCGATGGCCGGCAGCATCATCAAACCCACCACCATCAGTGCGCCGATGGCTTGAAAACCGATCACCAGGTTCAGCACCACCAGGGTCAGGAACAGGCCGTGGGCCAGTGGGCCAAGGCGGCTGACGGTTTGCAGGAACAGCGGGTCAAGGGTGTCGAGCAGCAGGGGTTTGTAGATCAGTGCCATGGCGATCAGGCTGAAGCCGGACACCCAGAGCATTCCGGTCAGTGTGGTTTCGTCCACGGCCAGGGCGGAGCCGAATAACAGGTGCAGCAGGTCCAAGCGTTTGCCGGCAATGCCCAGGATCAATACACCGGCCGCGAGCGAAATGGGGTAGATGGCGGCGAGGCTGGCGTCTTCGCGCAGGCCGGTGCGGCGGGTAATCCACGCCGCCAGGCCGGCCATGCTCAGGCCTGCGCCGAGGCCGCCGAGGGTCAGGGCGGGCAGGCTTAGCCCTGCGAACCAGAAACCCAGTGCGGCGCCCGGCAGAATGCCGTGAGCCACGGCGTCACCGATCAGGCTCATGCGTCGCAGGATCAGGAACACGCCCAAGGGGGCGGTGCTACATGCAAGCACCAACCCGCCGATCAGTGCGCGGCGCATAAACACGAAATCCTGAAATGGCATCCACAAGTGAGCGGTGAGGTGCATCAGGCCACCTGCATCTGTGGTTGCGGGCGGATCAGCTCTTTGCTGGGGCCGAACACGCAGCCGGTGTTTTTAAGCTGCAGCACGTGCTGGGTGTGGTGACGCACGGACGCCAAGTCATGACAGACGACCACCAGCGTGCGGCCTTGGTTGTGCCAGCTATGGATGTGTTTCCAGCACAGTGCCTGGCCGTCTTCGTCGAGGGCGGCGTGGGGTTCGTCGAGCAGCAGGATGGGGGAGTCGGCCAGGCTCATACGGGCGAGCAGGGCGCGTTGCAGTTCGCCACCGGATAACGCCATCAGCGGGCGCTGTTCCAAACCGCTGAGACACCACTCGTCCAATACCGCGTGCAGGCGCTCGTTGCGTTCATGTGAATTCAGCTGGGTGCCCCAGAAGCCGGCAGCCACCAACTCTTGCAAACTGATCGGAAACTGACGATCCAAGTGCTGTTGCTGGGGCAAGAACGACAAGCCGCCGCGACGTGGAACATCGACACGCACCTTGCCCGTCAGCGGCTTTTGCAACCCGGCGATCACTTTGAGCAGGCTGCTCTTGCCGGTGCCATTGGCGCCGATAATCCCTGTGAGGCTACCTTTTTCCAGCGTCAGGTTCAGCGCCGGCGTCAGTGGTTGGCCGGGGGCGCCCCAGCGTAAAGCATGGCAGGTAATCATGCAAAGTCTCTCGCCCAACGGCTTTCAGCCACCGCATCGTGGGCGTGCAGGCTTTCGGCGTGGATCACTTTGAGGTGGAAGGCTTTGACGGCATCCGAGCGCTTCAAGGCGAGGTTCAAGCGGCGAGCGGCATCTTCGCAGAACATGAGGTTCTGTCCGTTAGCCAGGGCGAACGCTTGTTCATCCGCACGTTTCACAGCGGTTTGTACGGCAGTGCCCAGAGCTGCTTCGGCAGCGTTGATCAAGTCGACTATCGCCAGATCGTCACCCTGCAGCTGAACGTTTAACTGCGCGGTACTGCGTTGGCTATGGGGCGTGGCCACAATACCGTGGGCGCTGCCCAGCCAGCTCAACACGTCTTCATGCTGCAGAGATGTGTGGGCAAAATCTTCGAGAAACTGCTGTTGAATCAGCTGTCTGGCCAGGGCAGCGGAGCAAGGGCAGGTTGAGGAATAAGTAACGTCAATTTTTAGTTCCACGTGGAACATCTGATTTTCCAGACGCGCTTCGATGCTGACCGGATAGCTTTTCCAACCCTCCAAAGGGCTGACCAACGCGGGGCGTTTTAACAACAGATTTGTGTGAATACGCAGGTAGGCGTTCTTAGATAAATCTTCATGTGTGTCGAGAAAACGCTGCAGTACATTACGCAAGAGTGCAGATGTAAGGGGTTGCTGTTCGAGCATTTCCAACGCCAAGTAGAGGCGTGACATATGAATGCCACGGGCCGTGCCGTCGTTCAGGCTTACGCCCGCATCGGCGGTAGCGGCCAGGTGTTGGCCGCCTAGCAGCACAGGCAGGGCAATGCCGCACATGCCCACCCAGTCGAGTGGCAAGGCTTGGCGTGAAGCCTGCGCGGCGATATCCGGCAGAGTCAGCGCATTCATGAGCAGGTCCATCGTTGGAAATGATTGGTCATGTTATAGTATAACAATAACTGCCACGATGAAATTTCTGTCCCAGCCTTTGTTCAGTCCTGTCGAGTCGGGATGCTCCTTTATCTGCGGTGTATGTCATGCACAGACGTCAGCTCCTTAACCTGCTGCTGGTCAGCCCCTTGTTCACGTTGCCTTTGGGGGCCTACGCCACGCAGATCCGCAATGCGCGCATGTGGCGCTCTGACGATAAGCTGCGGCTGGTGTTCGACCTTAGCGGCCCGGTGCAATACAAGACGTTCTCCCTGACGTCGCCGGACCGCCTGATCATCGACTTGAGTGGCGCCGGCCTCAGCGGCGACTTTTCCCAACTGGCGCTGAAGAACAGTGGGATTACCTCGATCCGCTCCGGGCATTTCGGCAAGAGCGATACGCGTATCGTGCTGGATTTGGTCGCGCCGATGCAGCTCAACAGTTTTGTGCTGCCGCCCCAGGATGGCCAAGGCCATCGCCTGGTACTGGACCTGACCAACGCCACGCACGCGCCCCGTCAAATCGCTGCTGACCCGGCGCCCTTGGTGGCGCCGGTGGACAAGGCACATCCCAAACGCGACATCATTGTGGTGGTTGACCCCGGCCATGGCGGCAAAGACCCGGGCGCCGTGGGCTCCAAGGGCCAGCGCGAAAAAGATGTGGTGCTGTCGATCGCCCAGTTGCTGGCGAAACGTTTGAAACGTGAAAAAGGTTTTGCCGTAAAGCTGGTGCGCAACGACGACTTCTTCGTACCGCTGCGCAAGCGCGTGGACATCGCCCGCAAGTACAAGGCCGATATGTTCATCTCGGTGCACGCCGACGCCGCGCCACGGCTTACTGCATCGGGCGCTTCGGTGTATGCGTTGTCGGAAGGCGGTGCCACCTCTGCCACGGCGCGGTTCATGGCCCAGCGCGAGAACGGCGCAGACCTCTTGGGCGCCACGACGTTGCTCAATCTGAAGGACAAGGACCCGATGCTGGCCGGAGTAATCCTCGACATGTCCATGAACGCCACCATCGCCTCCAGCCTGCAACTGGGCAGCGCGGTATTGGGCAGCCTGCAAAGCATCACCAGCCTGCATCAGAAGCGGGTGGAACAGGCAGGGTTCGCGGTGCTCAAGTCACCGGACGTGCCTTCGATCCTGGTGGAGACCGGGTTTATCTCCAATGCACGGGACGCCCAGCGGCTGGTGACGGCGCGTCATCAACAAGCGGTGGCGGATCGGCTTTTTGAAGGGTTGAAACAGTACTTCCAGAAGAACCCGCCCATCAACAGTTACATGGCTTGGGTGCAGGAACAGCAGAAAACCCAGGCTTAACAGCCGGTCATTCGGTTACAGGTGAACTTGGCGCTGGCGCCGCCTGAACTGGAAAACCGGTTGATGGTGGTCCAGCCCACGCGACGCGTATAGCCAACCCACGCCTCGCCATCCGATGCCAACCCGGTGAAGAACGTCAGTTGCCCGTAGCGGCTATTGGTCTGTGCCCAATAGCGTTTGCCGATCACTTCGAAACCGCGCAGGTAAGTGATGTTACCCGCAGTCGCCACGCTGTAGGCATTGCCCAGCGGGTCCACGCAAGCCAGCAGGGTGGCGCTGCGGGTGCAGTTGGCCAACGGGCTTGGGACTTGGGCGCAGGCAGGTCCTGCGGTTGCCAATAGCAGGGCGCACAGTACGTATCTCATCGTGTTTCTCGGGGGGCGAAAGTGATCAAGCATTGCGCCCTTCGTCGTGAGGAGCAAGGGAAGTTGGCTTATTTGTATTGTTATATTATAACATAAATGCACAGCCCCACCCGTGAACCGTTTCCCATGACCGAACAAGAATTGCTGGCCCAACCGGCTGCTGACTACATGAATGAAGCCCAACAGCGCTTCTTCCGCGAACTGCTGCTGGCTCAGCGCAATGAACTGCAGGCCCGTATCGACGCTGAGTTCCAGGCGCTGCGCGAGCAGGAAACCAATAGCGACCTGGCGGATATCGGCAGCGCTGAAGAGCAGCGCCAGTGGCAGTTGCGCCTACTGGAGCGGGAAAAAAAGCTGTTGGACAAGATCGACGATGCCCTGGAGCTGCTGGCCCGCGGTGAATACGGATGGTGCCGTGAAACCGGCGAGCCCATCGGCCTGCAACGCCTGCTGCTGCGCCCCACCGCAACCCTGTGTATCGAAGCCAAAGAACGTGAAGAGCTGCGCGAACGCCATAAACGGGCAGTTTGACCGGCCAACCCTGATGAGGAATACCTGATGCCCAATCGTCTCCCCGTGACCGTGTTGTCCGGCTTTCTCGGCGCCGGTAAAAGCACACTGCTCAACTATGTCCTGCGCAACCGCGACAACCTGCGGGTGGCGGTGATCGTCAACGACATGAGTGAAATCAACATCGACGGCAGCGAGGTGCAGCGCGACGTCACGCTCAATCGTGCCGAAGAAAAACTGGTGGAGATGAGCAACGGCTGCATCTGCTGCACCTTGCGTGAAGACTTGCTGGAAGAAGTCGCCAAGCTGGCCAAGGAAGGGCGTTTCGATTATCTGCTGATCGAATCCACCGGTATCTCCGAGCCGCTGCCCGTGGCCGAAACCTTCACCTTTCGCGATGAAAACGAGCAAAGCCTGGCCGACATTGCACGCCTGGACACCATGGTTACCGTGGTCGATGGCATGAATTTTCTGCTCGACTACCAGGCCGCCGAAAGCCTGGCTTCCCGCGGCGAAACGCTGGGTGAAGAAGATGAGCGCTCTATCACTGACCTGTTGATCGAACAGATCGAATTCGCCGACGTCATCCTGATCAGCAAAATCGACCTGATCAGCAGCCGCGAGCGTGAAGAATTGATGGCCATCCTCGAGCGCCTCAACGCCCAGGCGGAAATAATCCCGATGGTCATGGGCGAGGTGGCGCTGCACAAGATCCTCAACACCGGCCGTTTCGACTTCGAACGCGCTGCCCAGGCGCCGGGTTGGTTGCAGGAGCTGCGCGGTGAGCATGTACCGGAAACCGAAGAATACGGTATTGCCTCCACCGCTTACCGTGCGCGCCGCCCCTTCCATCCACAGCGGTTTTTCGACTTTATCGATCGCCCTTGGGTGAACGGCAAACTGTTGCGCTCCAAGGGCTTCTTCTGGTTGGCCAGCAAACATCAGGACGCCGGCAGTTGGTCCCAGGCTGGTGGCTTGATGCGCCATGGCTTTGCCGGACGCTGGTGGCGCTTTGTGCCCAAAAGCCAATGGCCCCAGGACGAGGAAAGCGTGGCGGCGATCATGGGCAACTGGCAACTGAGCACGGGGGACTGCCGCCAGGAGCTGGTGTTTATCGGGCAAAACATCGACTTCAACCTGATGCGTGCGGAACTGGATGCCTGCTTGCTCAATGATGAAGAAATGGCCCTGGGTGTCGAAGGTTGGCGCCAGCTGCCTGATCCTTTCGGCCCTTGGTATGAGCAGGTCGCCTGATGCTGGCCCCGGTTATCCCCCTGCGCCCCGTGATCCGCCAGACGTGTGGGCAAACTCCGTTGGCACTGTCCGATATCCTCGAAGATGGCGTCAACCTGGCGCTGTGGCAACGTCAGTTGCCCCTGCATATCGCCGAGTTCGGCGCCTTGCTGGTGGCGCTCAATGAGCCGCTCGCCGAATCCCTGGTGATTGAGCTCGACAACGAGGACGCCGTGCCGAACTTGCAGGGCCTGGCATCCAGTTGTCGCGATCTTGAGGGTTACGAAGGTTTTGTCGCCGATGTGTCATGGCTGGTCAGTGCATTTGCCTGCCTGCTCGGTGCCAAGCGTATTGGCGTACGTTTGCGGCTGTTGGACAAGGCCATGTGCCCGCGTTTTCACGTTGATCATGTGCCGGTTCGGCTGATCACCACCTATGCCGGTATCGGCAGCCAATGGTTGCGCGAAGGTGTGATGGATCGCCGCAAACTGAGCCAGGCGGACACCGAACCTACCGAGCGTATCGAGCAGATCCACTGCGGTGAGGTGGCGCTGCTCAAGGGCACCAAATGGCATGGTAACGAAGGGCATGGCCTGATCCATCGTTCGCCAGCGCTCAAGGCCGATGAGCGCCGGTTGATCCTGACGCTGGATTGGCTGGCGTAACCGCGTAGGATCAAACGCTCTACACGGCCAGAATGATGTTTCCAATGTTGCAGAACATACCCACCCATGTGATTGCCGGCCCATTGGGCGCCGGCAAGACCAGCCTGATCAAGCACCTGCTCGCTCAGCGCCCGGCCAACGAGCGTTGGGCGGTGCTAATCAACGAATTTGGCCAGATCGGCCTGGACGCTGCCTTGCTGACTCAAGACGCTGACGGCGTCGCCTTGGGCGAGGTGGCGGGTGGCTGCCTGTGCTGTGTGAATGGTGCACCGTTCCAGGTAGGCCTGGGCCGTTTGCTGCGTAAGGCCAAACCGGATCGGCTGTTTATCGAACCTTCAGGTTTGGGTCATCCCGCGCAGTTGCTCAAACAACTGCGGGAAGCGCCATGGCAAGACGTGCTGGCCGTGCAGCCCAGCGTGCTGGTGCTGGATGCCCAGGCGTTGGCAGCAGGCAAGCCCTTGCCGCAGGCACAGCAAGCGGTGCTGGCAAGTGCTGGCCTGCTGGTGTTGAACAAGGATGAGGCCCTGAATGCCGCACAACGTCAGGCGATTGAACGGCAGCTACCCGATTGCGCGCTTTACTGGACACGCCAGGCTCAGCTGCCAATCGACCAGTTGCCGGGCTTGAATGCGCAGGCGCAAGCGGCTGTGGATAACTTGGCGGCGCCTGAAGGCCTCGCGCAAATGCCGGCCATCTGGAGCGATCCTGCCTTGCCCATCTGTTTGAGCCAGGGCCAGGAGGGGGGGTGGAGTATCGGCTGGCGATGGCACCCCAGCCAGCAATTTGATGTCAGCCGTCTGCATCGCTGGCTATCAGGCCTCGACTGGCATCGTGCCAAACTGGTTATCCACAGCGGCGAAGACTGGGTCTCGGCCAACGCTGTGGATAACAGCGTTTTAACCTGGCAACCTAGCGAATGGCGACGGGATTCACGTATCGAATTGATCTTCAGCGAACCACGGGACGTGGCCGCATTGCAGGCGGCGCTGGCAGCCTGCCGCTACTGACGGTTCTTGGTGGCGTGGTCCTGGCGCCATTGGCTCAATTCGATCACTTCGGCGCTAGGCAGTGGCTCCTTGGCTTCGAACGGGTAGGGTGCCAGTTCGATCTGCGCACTGTGGGCGCCGAATTGGGTGATCGTCCCGGCATGGCGGGTCTCCCCGGTCACGGTGAATTCGAAATTATAGACGCGTGCCAGGCGCCGCCGGCCATTGGCATCCTTGACGAAACCAATGCGTTTGAGCGCAACCGCACCATCGAGCAATTCGATATCAAGCTTGGCGCAATGCTGCTTGACCCGCTCCAGCGCCCGCTCACGCAGGCCGTGGTTGTGCCAAACCCAGGCGGCGCCAGTCGCCAGCAGCATCAGCACGAAGATGTTTCCCAGGGTCAGCATTCCATGAACTCCAACAAAGTGAGAGCAGCTTAACTGCGTCGCCGGTCTGTCGTACAGGCTGCGTTTAGTCGCATACTGCGCGGCCAGAATTTCAACGGCTTTACGGAAATCTCCCGCATGAAACGCACACCTCATCTGCTTGCGATCCAGTCTCATGTGGTCTTTGGCCACGCCGGAAACAGCGCCGCCGTGTTCCCCATGCAGCGTGTGGGAGTGAATGTCTGGCCGCTCAATACGGTGCAGTTCTCCAACCACACTCAGTATGGACAGTGGGCGGGCGAAGTGTTGGCGCCGCAGCAAATTCCGGCCCTGGTAGAAGGCATTGCCGCGATTGGTGAGCTGGGCAACTGTGACGCGGTGCTGTCCGGCTACCTGGGCAGCGCCGATCAGGGCCGTGCAATCCTTAGCGGCGTGGCCCGTATCAAAGCGATCAATCCGAAGGCGCTGTACCTGTGCGACCCGGTGATGGGCCACCCGGAAAAGGGTTGCATCGTGCCACAGGAGGTCAGCGATTTCCTGCTCGATGAGGCTGCGGCCATGGCAGATTTCCTGTGCCCCAACCAATTGGAACTGGACAGCTTTGCCGGGCGCAAACCGCAATCGCTGTTTGATTGCCTGGCCATGGCCAAGGCGTTGCTGGCCCGCGGGCCCAAAGCGGTGCTGGTCAAGCACCTGGATTACCCAGGCAAACTGCCGGAAGGTTTTGAAATGCTGTTGGTGACGGCTGAGGGCAGTTGGCACTTGCGTCGGCCGCTGCTGGCGTTCCCGCGTCAGCCGGTGGGTGTGGGCGACCTGACGTCGGGCCTGTTCCTAGCGCGGGTGCTGTTAGGCGATAGCCTGGTGGCAGCCTTTGAATTCACCGCCGCAGCGGTGCATGAAGTGCTACTGGAGACCCAGGCCTGCGCCAGTTATGAACTGGAACTGGTGCGGGCCCAGGACCGTATTGCCCACCCTCGTGTGCGCTTCGAAGCCACACCGATCAGTTTGTAAGCACAGGGAGCCCGTGGGTTTACAAATTACGGCGCGTCGGCTTTGATCTCCCGGTAACGCTTTTCCAGCTCCTGACGAATCTGCCGACGCTGCTGGGCCTGCACAAAGCGGCGCTTGTCCTCGCTGTTCTGCGGTTGCAGCGGCGGCACGGCGGCAGGTTTGCGCTGGTCGTCCACGGCCACCATGGTAAAGAAACAGCTGTTGGTATGGCGCACCGAGCGTTCACGGATGTTCTCGGTCACCACCTTGATGCCCACTTCCATCGACGTATTGCCGGTGTAGTTGACCGACGCGAGGAAAGTCACCAGTTCACCGACATGGATCGGTTCGCGAAAAATCACCTGGTCCACCGACAGCGTGACCACATAACGACCGGCATAACGGCTGGCGCAGGCGTAGGCCACTTCGTCGAGGTACTTGAGCAGCGTGCCGCCGTGGACATTGCCTGAGAAGTTGGCCATGTCAGGGGTCATCAGTACCGTCATCGACAGCTGGGCGTTTCCGGGTTCCATAGCACACTCACGGGTTGTAGGCATTGGTTGGGGGGAGGGCACCTCTGCGGGTGCTGGAGTCTTTGCAGCGCCATCCCTAACGGGACGCTGGTGGGCAGCTTGCCGTCACGCGTGCATCGATCTGTTTCCATATATTGCACCGGCTTTTCAGCAGAAGTCGCGGTGTTAACCTTCAAAAGCCCATCCCAGGGCATTTCTTACGATCAAGGCAGACTTTTCCTTCCGCTCTTTGCGACCGTACAAAGGCGGCCGGAAGTGGGAAAAGCGCTGGTACCTCAAGGAGTCCCTCGCCATGCACGCCATCAGCTTTATCCAGGACCTGGCCGTGATCATGCTGGTGGCAGGGGTTGTGACCATCCTGTTTCACCGCCTCAAGCAGCCGGTGGTGCTGGGCTACATCGTTGCGGGTTTTATTATCGGGCCGCATACCCCGCCGTTTGGCCTGATCCACGATGAAGACACGATCAAGACCCTGGCTGAGCTAGGGGTGATTTTCCTGATGTTCTGCCTGGGCCTGGAGTTCAGCCTGCGCAAGCTGTTCAAGGTGGGCGCCACGGCGTTTATCGCGGCCTTCCTGGAAATCGTCCTGATGATCTGGATCGGCTATGAGATTGGCCGCTGGTTCGACTGGAGCACCATGGACTCGCTGTTCCTCGGCGCGATCCTGGCGATCTCCTCGACCACCATCATCGTCAAGGCCCTCAATGACCTGAAGATGAAAGACCAGCGTTTCGCCCAGCTGATTTTCGGGGTATTGATCGTCGAGGACATCCTGGGCATCGGCATCATTGCCCTGCTGTCGAGCATCGCCGTCAGTGGCACGGTCAGCTCAGGCGAAGTGTTCTCCACGGTCGGCAAACTCTCACTGTTCATGATCGTCGCGCTGGTGATCGGCATTTTGCTGGTGCCGCGCCTGCTGGCTTACGTGGCCAAGTTTGAAAGCAACGAAATGCTGCTGATCACCGTATTGGGCCTGTGTTTCGGCTTCTGCCTGCTGGTGGTGAAGCTGGAGTACAGCATGGTGCTCGGCGCCTTCCTGATTGGCGCGATCATGGCTGAATCCCGTCAGTTGATTAAGATTGAGCGCTTGATCGAACCCGTTCGCGACATGTTCAGCGCGATCTTCTTTGTGGCGATTGGCTTGATGATCGACCCGCAGATCTTGCTGCAATACGCGTGGCCGATCGCCGTAATCACCGTGGCCGTGGTGCTGGGCAAAATGCTCTCCTGTGGCCTGGGCGCTTTTATCGCGGGCAATGATGGTCGTACTTCGTTGCGGGTCGGTATGGGGCTGTCACAGATTGGTGAATTTTCTTTCATCATCGCAGCGCTGGGGATGACTTTGCAGGTGACCAGCGACTTCCTGTACCCGGTGGCCGTGGCTGTTTCGGCGATTACGACCTTGCTCACCCCCTACCTGATTCGCGGGGCTGACCCGCTATCGTTGAAGATCGCAGCGGTAATGCCCAAGCGCATGAGCCGGGTATTCGGACTGTATGGCGAATGGCTGCGCAGCATCCAGCCCCAGGGCGAGGGTGCAATGCTGGCGTCGATGATCCGCAAGATCATCCTGCAAGTCGGGGTGAATCTGGCACTGGTGATCGCGATCTTCTTCGCCGGCAGTTTTTTCGCGGCGCGCATCGGCGGGTATCTGGAAGGCTGGATCAGTGATCAGAGCTGGCAGAAGGCGTTGATCTGGGGCGGGGCGCTGCTGTTGTCGCTGCCGTTCCTGATTGCGGCGTATCGCAAGCTCAAGGCGCTGTCGATGTTGCTGGCCGAGATGAGTGTGAAGCCGGAGATGGCCGGGCGGCATACCCAGCGTGTGCGAAGGGTGATCGCGGAGCTGATTCCGCTGCTCTCGCTGCTGGTGATCTTCCTGCTACTGGCAGCCTTGTCGGCCAGCATTCTGCCGACCAACAAGTTGCTGGTGCTGATCGCCGTGGTCACGGCGGCTGTGGCTGCGGTGCTCTGGCGCTGGTTTATCCGGGTGCATACGCGGATGCAGGTGGCCTTGTTGGAAACATTAGATAACCACAAGGATACGCCGGAGCACTAAAGGTTGGGTGTGGGACTCAGCTTTCCAGCCAGACGTCCCGCGCCCAGTGCCACACCGATTCCCAGGATTCTTCGGTGACGATTTCTTCTTCGCCAGACCACAGCACCACGGTGCCGTCTTCTTCGACGCAGTAGTAGTCGTCACCGTCTTGGCAGATTGGGATCAGCTCACGAGGTACACCAAGGTCCCAGGCGTTTGCAGCCACTTCAGGCAGGTAGGTATGGGAGCCCGGGTCAGTAATGGTCACTGGCTCCAAGCTGCCGTACACCACATCACTGACGGTCAGCAGGAATTCCTTAAAGACGAACGGAATATTGATGAACAGCTGTTCTTCAACTTCCACCAGTTGGTCTTCGTCAGGCAGCTCCAAAGGAACCGGGACCGGTTCGTTGGCTTCACGCAATTGTTCGATGATTTCTTCCACGGCCGGGATCCTCTTGCTAGATGGCGCGGTTTATAGGGGCGTTTTATACAGTAGCTCGCTATAAGTGCAACCGTGAAATAGAAAACCCCGGACATGTCCGGGGTTTTTGTTACCGCTTGCTCAAACGCGTGAGTATCAGCTGTTCTGGCGGATACCGGCGACCAGCCATGGCTGGTTCTCGCCCTGGGCACGTTCCATGTTCCAGCTTTCGCTGAACACTTCGCCCTGGTCGAAACGCGACGACTTCGACACGCCGCTGAAGGTCAGGGTGGCGATAGTCTTGTCGGCACGATCATCCACACCTTCAAGCTGTACGCGCAGGTCGTCGATGTAGGTCGACTGGAACGCATCGCCGATCTCGGCGCGTTCGCGCTTGAGGAACTCCAGCAGTTGCGGAGTCACGAACTCGGCAATCTTGTCCATTTCGTTAGCGTCCCAGTGCTGTTGCAGGGACTGGAAGTGGCTGCGGGCCGCTTCGACGAAACGCTCTTCGTTGAACCAGGCCGGAGCATTGATCACCGGACGGGCGGCGGCAGGTGCTGCCGAACCACCGAAGATCGAACCCATGGCTGGCTTCTGCTCGAACACTTCACGCTGCATCGGCGCGCCGGCTGGAGCAAGGTGCTCCTGCTGCTTGCGGCGACGGGCAGCGATAAAGCGGAAGATCACAAAGGCGATGACGGCCAGGATCAGGATGTCGAAGATCTGCATGCCCTGGAAGCCGCCGCCCATGAACATGGACGCGAGCAGGCCACCGGCGGCGATACCGGCCAGAGGGCCCAACCAGCGCGAAGCACCGCCGGCCTTGGCAGCAGCGCCAGCCGCACCGGCTGCACCCGCAGTTGCGGCAGCACCGCCGGCACCGGCGGAGGGAGCCATTTGACTGGTTTGGTGAGTCGGCGCTGCGCCAGAGCTTTTGCCGCCACCGAAGCGTTTGGCGTTGGCGTCCAGGCTCATCGTCAAGCCGATGCACAACGCCATGGCGATGCTAAGAAAACGTTTCATAAAGGGAATTCCCATTTGTGGATTGCACGCGCGCCATGTTGCACAGGTGTCGTGGCAGTGGCTAGCGGCATAATGTTTCGGGCTTTTGCGTAAGACCAAATCCGAAGGGTCTGTAGGACTAACTACAGATATTGGCCCGTGCTCTTCTAAAACAAGGGTGGGCCAATAATCTTCATGTTACGCAGTGTTTCTTGTGGCGAGGGAGCTTGCTGCCTCGCCACAAACAGCTCGCTTCAGACCGCTTCGAGCTTCGCGTAACCCATCATCAGCCACTTGCTGCCTTCGGCGAAGTTCACCTGCACCCGGGCCTGCGCACCGGCGCCTTCGAAATTGAGGATCACACCTTCGCCGAAGATCGCATGTTTGACCTGCTGGCCAAGGCTGAACGGGGTTTCAGGAATCTCGGAACCGGCAAACATAGTGCTGGAGTTCTGCTGCTGGCCGCCCCCGAACGGGCGACTGACGCTGTTGGACAGGCGCACTTCCTGGATCAAGCCTTTCGGCACTTCACGTACGAAACGCGACACCTTGTTGTAGGTCTCGCTGCCATACAGGCGCCGGGTCTCCGCGTAGGTCATCACCAGGTTCTGCATCGCCCGGGTAATGCCCACGTAGGCCAGGCGGCGCTCTTCTTCAAGGCGGCCGGGCTCTTCCAGGCTCATCTTGTGGGGGAACAGGCCTTCTTCCATGCCCACCAGGAACACATAGGGGAATTCCAGGCCCTTGGCACTGTGCAAGGTCATCAACTGGATGCTGTCTTCATGCTCATCGGCCTGGGTATCGCCGGCTTCCAGTGATGCATGACCCAGGAAGGCGGCGAGCGGCGTCAGCTCTTCATCTTCCTCGGTGTTTTCAAAGGCGCGGGCAGCGCTGACCAGTTCCTCAAGGTTTTCGACCCGGGCCTGGCCTTTCTCGCCTTTTTCCGCCTCGTGGTAGGCGATCAGGCCGGACTGCTCGATCACGGTCTGGGTCATCAGGTGCAGGGGCATTTCTGCGCACTTGGCGGCCAGGTTCTCGATCAGCTCGACAAACACCCCCAAGGCCCCGGCAGCGCGGCCGGTCAAGCCTTTGTTGGCGATGAGCAAACGCATGGCTTCCCACATAGACACATCGGCATGGCGCGCATGGTCGCGGATCGCTTCAACGGTTTTCTCGCCAATGCCGCGGGCCGGGATATTGATCACCCGCTCCAGCGCCGCGTCGTTACCACGGCCTTCGAGCAAGCGCAGGTAGGCCATGGCGTTCTTGATTTCGGCACGTTCGAAAAAGCGCTGGCCGCCGTAGATGCGGTACGGGATACGCTCGCGCAGCAAGGCTTCTTCCAGCACCCGCGATTGGGCGTTGGAGCGGTACAGAATCGCGATATCGCTACGGGCCAGCCCGGTTTTCAGCGCGCTTTCGATGGTTTCCACCACGTAGCGTGCTTCATCGTGTTCGTTGAACGCGGCATACAGGTTGATCGCTTCGCCTTCGCCGCCATCGGTCCACAGCTCTTTGCCCAGGCGCCCGGTGTTGTTGGCGATCAAGGCGTTGGCGGCCTTGAGGATCCCGGCGGTGGAGCGGTAGTTCTGCTCCAGACGGATGGTCACCGCGTCCGGGAAGTCCTCGGAGTACTGGTAGATGTTCTCGATTTTCGCGCCGCGCCAGCCGTAGATCGACTGGTCGTCATCACCCACCACCATGAGGCTGTCGCCGCCCTTGGCCAGCAGGCGCAACCAGGCGTACTGCACGGCGTTGGTGTCCTGGAACTCGTCCACCAGAATGTGGCGGAAGCGCTTCTGGTAATGGGCCAGCAAACCGGGGTTGTCACGCCACAGGTCGAGGGCGCGCAGCAACAGTTCGGAGAAGTCGATCACGCCTGCACGCAAACACGCCGCCTCGTAGGCTTCATAAATGCTGCGCATGGTAGCCAGGAACAGATCGCCGCTGGCCTGGATATGCTGCGGGCGCAGGCCCTCGTCCTTCTGACCATTGATAAACCATTGGGCCTGGCGCGCCGGCCAACGCTGTTCGTCGAGGCCCAGTTCGCGGATCACGCGCTTGACCAGGCGTTGCTGGTCGTCGCTGTCGAGAATCTGGAAGGTCTGGCTCAGCCCCGCTTCCTGCCAATGCGCCCGCAACAGGCGGTGCGCCAGGCCGTGGAAAGTGCCCACCCACATGCCGGCCGGGCTGATGCCCATCAACTGCTCGATACGATGGCGCATCTCGGCAGCGGCCTTGTTGGTAAAGGTCACCGACAGGATGGAATGCGGGGACGCGTTTTCGACCTGGATCAACCAGGCGATACGGTGCACCAGCACTCGGGTTTTACCGGAGCCAGCACCGGCCAGGACCAACTGACGGCCAACGGGGGCCGCTACGGCCTGGCGTTGGGCATCGTTGAGGGAGTTCAGCAAAAGAGAGAGATCATCGCGCATCGACGCATTCTATGGGCCTAAAGGGGCTCGGGCAAATCCCAATGCCCGGTGGTCGACGCAAAACACTTCGCACACCACCCAGCGGGCAAAGATTCTGTCGTGAGGGATGACCGGTTGGTCATGGGCCGCAGCCCGCGCCGCGTCTTGCTCGAGCTGTCTGGGCCAAAGGTTTGCGGCCCATTGCAGGCGGTTTTTTATGACGTGGGGCAGTTTGGCCCAGGCGCTTGCTTGTGTATGCTCCGTCGACGTTTCGGGTTCACCATTATAAGAACATCGCCTATGACCCTTAGCACTGACCCGTTTGGCTCCTCGGTGGCGCCCGCGCAGGTCATCCGCAAACACTATGCAACCCAAATGGCGGTCGAGCGCACACGCCTGCTGTATCAGGGCTCGTTGCTCCCGACGCTGCTGATGCTGGTCAATGGCCTGGTCTGCGCCTGGTTGCTGTGGAATCCCGAGCACTACCTGCTCGACAGTCTCTGGCTGCTCTGGTTACTCGCTCTGGTGGCGATGCGCGTGATCCAGGTGGCGGCTTTTGATTCGGCCATGCCCAGCCGCCAGGCCCAACCGGTGTGGCGGCGTATGTTCATGCTCGGCTCAGCGGTCAGCGGCCTTACCCTGTCCATTGCCGCCATTGCCCTGGTACCCGCCGACAGTTTCATGCATCAGGCCTGGGTGTTCGGCCTGATCGGCGCCGCTACCTTGTCGGCCAGCGTGGCCTATGCCGTGAGCCTTTGGGCCTTCCTGTCATTTGCCTTGCCCTGCCTGTTGCCGGCCATTATTTATCTTTTCTGCAATGGCACCCCACAGCAGCAGGGCTGGGGCGTGCTTGGCCTGATCCTGCTGGCGTCCCTGAGCCTGGTGGCGTGGCAGGTCAACCGCTTGATCCACCGCGGGCTGTTGCGTCGCTTCCAGAACCAGGCCCTGATCGAGCACCTGCAGCAGGCCCGGCAGCGCAGCGAGCAGCTGAACCTGGAGCTGGTGCGTGAAGTCGAGCAGCGCCGCCAGGTCGAGCAGGACCTGCGCGAAGCCCAAATCGGCCTGCAAGACCGCGTGGCGCAACGCAGCCAGGAACTGGATGCCGCCAGCCTCGCCCTCAATACCAGCGAAGCGCGCCTGGCCATGGCCCTGCAAGCCAGTGAACTGGGCCTGTGGGACTGGAACCTGCAAACCGACGAAGTCCATCACACTCAGCTCAAGGAGCTGTTCGGCCTGGAGCCTGAATACGTCAAGGCGATGCTCAGCCACCTCAAGCCGCGCCTGCACCCCGACGACCTGCCATTGCTCAAGCACGCGCTGGTGGAGCACTTGAAAGGTCGCAGTGAGGATTATCAGGTGGAATACCGGATACGTCATGGCGATGGACATTGGATGTGGATCCAGGACCGTGGGCGTGCGGTAGAACGTGCGCCCAATGGCCGCGTCGTGCGGATGCTCGGCACGCGCCGCGACATCAGTGCCAGCAAGGCGCTGGAAGAACAGCAACGGCTCGCCTCGACGGTGTTCGAGGCGGCCAGCGAAGGCATCGTGATCCTTGATCCCGAGTACGCGCTGATCGCGGTGAACCAAGCGTTCAGCCGTGTCACCGGTTTTGACATCGACGACATGCTTGGTCGCAATGTCGTGGAGCTGCCCAGCAGTCGCGATGCGCGGCGCCACTTCCCGATGATCCGCCAGGCCCTGCTCAGCCATGGCACCTGGCAGGGCGAGCTGGTAGAAACGCGCAAGAACGGCGAGCTCTACCCGCAGTGGCTGCAATTGAATGTGGTGCGCGATGTTCGGGGAAACGTCAGTCATATTGTAGGCTTTTTCGCCGATTTGTCGGCACGGCGCGAATCCGAAGAACGTATGCGCTACCTTACTCACTATGACGAGCTGACCGGCCTGGCCAACCGTTCGCTGTTTCGCGAACGGCTGCACGAAGCCCATCAACGCGTGCGCCAGGGCGGGCGCAGCCTGGCGCTGCTGCATATCAACCTGGACCGCTTCAAGTTGCTCAATGACAGCCTGGGCCATGAAGTGGCCGACCAGTTGTTACAGAAAATGGCCCGGCGTTTGATCAATGCGCTGCCCGAAGCCGACACCATTGCGCGCTTGTCCGGCGATGAGTTCGCGGTGCTGTTCGATGCCTACGGCAATTTGTCGAGCCTGGCGCGCGTGGCGACGCGGCTGTTGGCGAAACTGCGGGTACCGGTAACGGTGGAGGGGCACGAACTGGTGGTCAGTGCTTCTATGGGGGTCAGCTTGCTGCCGGATAATGCGCGGGAGATCTCTGCGTTGGTCAGCCAATCGAATATGGCCATGCAGCACGCCAAGCATCTGGGCGGCAATAATTTCCAGTTTTACACCGACAGTTTGCAAGCCAGCACCCTGGAGCGTCTGCAGCTGGAAAACCACCTGCGCAAAGCGATCGAGGAGCGCCATCTGAGCGTGTTCTACCAGCCGAAGTTGTGCCTGGCGACCGGCAAGCTGAATGCCGCCGAAGCGCTGATTCGCTGGGAGCATCCGCAGTGGGGCATGGTGCCGCCGGGGGACTTTATCGGCCTGGCTGAAGAAACCGGCTTGATCGTGCCGTTGGGAGAGTTCGTGCTGCGCCAGGCGTGCCGGCAAGCTTGCGAGTGGCAGCGCCAGGGGCTGGCGCCGATTCGCGTGTCGGTGAACCTGTCGGTGCATCAGCTGCGTCAGGGCAAGCTGGTCAGCCTGGTGCGTCAGGTTCTGGAAGAGACCGGGCTGGACCCGCAATACCTTGAGTTGGAACTCACCGAAAGCCAGTTGCTCGATAGCGTTGAGCACATCATCGCCACTTTCCAGCAGTTGCGTGACCTGGGGGTGAAGCTGGCCATCGACGATTTTGGCACCGGTTATTCGTCCCTCAGTTACCTCAAGCGTATTCCTGTGGATTACGTGAAGATCGACCAGGCCTTTATCCGTGGCCTCGGTCAGGCGCGTGAGGACGCCGCCATCACGCGGGCTATCATTGCCATGGCCCATGGGCTGGCGCTCAAGGTGGTGGCCGAGGGCGTGGAGGATCAGCAGCAGCTGGATTTTCTGCGCGGTGAACAGTGCGATGAGGTGCAGGGTTATCTGATCAGCCCGCCAATGCACGCCGAAGGGCTGGCGGATTTGTTACGCAAAAATGCAGATTTTTCTTAACGCCGCGTTGGCCGCCTTTATGGCTACATGGCGTCTGCCCGCTGAAACCAGAGGGGAGCAGGGCGATTTAGTGATGCATCGAACGGGCAAAACGACAATTCTTGTAGTATAACTACAAGCTTGCTACATCCCTGGCACCTGCCAATAACAAGAGTCCTGCCCTTTGAACCTGTTGCAACATATCGCCCAGTCGCGCCACCTGTTACGCAAATCGGAACTCAAGGTTGCCGATCATGTGCTGCTTGACCCTGCGGCCGTGATGCACAGTTCCATGGCCGATCTGGCTCACAGCGTGGGTATCAGCGAGCCGACCATCGTGCGCTTCTGCCGCGCCATTGGTTGCTCCGGGTTTCAGGATTTGAAACTCAAGCTGGCGCAAAGCCTGGCGGCCGGCGCGAGCTTCGGCCAGTTTGCCATTCATGAAGACGACTCCGTCGCCGACTACAGCCTGAAAATCTTCGACACCACCCTGCACACCCTGATGGAAGTGCGCGAGAAGCTCGACCCGGTGGAGCTGCAAAAGGCCGTGACCGCGATGTCCCAGGCCCAGCGCGTCGAGTTCTACGGCTTTGGCGCTTCCGGCGCGGTGGCTGCCGATGCCCAGCACAAATTCTTCCGTCTGCTGCTGACGGCCGCGGCCTACAGCGACCCGCACATGCAGGCGATGTCGGCAGTGACCTTGAAGCCCACTGACGTGGCCATCTGTATTTCCCAATCCGGTCGCTCCAAAGACCTGCTGATCACCGCCAACCTGGTGCGTGAAAGCGGCGCTTCGCTGATCACCCTGTGCCCGAGCCAGACGCCATTGGCGGAGCTGTCCACGGTGAACCTGGCGATCGACGTGCATGAAGACACCGAAATCTACACACCGCTGACCTCGCGTATTGCCCACCTGGTGGTGATCGACGTGTTGGCGATGGGCGTGGCCATGGCTCGCGGCCCGAGTCTGGTCAACCACCTCAAGAGCGTCAAACGCAGTTTGCGCAGCCTGCGTCTGTCACCCAAGTCCGTCAAAGCCCTGGACGACTAAATACCTGCACACAGAACTCAATGTGGGAGGGGGCTTGCTCCCGATAGCAGTAGGTCAGTCAATGAATCTGTGACTGAAACTCCGCTATCGGGAGCAAGCCCCCTCCCACATTAGATTCTCCATGCATCCAGAATCTTCATGAGGCTGTCATCCCCCCGTCATCCGTCGCGCCCATCCTGTACTCCCCCGTACTCGCATTGGGAGACTCCACATGACTCGGCATTACGAAGACAGCAACAGCACCGTCAAGACCCGTCGTCAGCAGGAAGACCAGCGCCGCATGGCGTTCCGTCGCGCCATCGAAGACCGTTGCGAAGAGCGCCAGTTGCTCCAGAGCATCAGTGACTACCCGGAACTCCATTGGCAGGCACCCGTGGCTGCCCAGCGAAACGCTCAGCCAGCGCGCTGATCTGCACCCGTTCGCTGCGGATAAAGCCCAGGAACGCATGGGCCACCGGTGACAGGCGTTTGGCCTTGGCCTGCACCAGGCACCAACTGCGGTACAGCGGCAGTTCTTCCACCGGCAGCTCTTTGAGCCCGCCGGTGGCCAGTTCCAGGTTCAAGGCGTGGCGCGTCAGCAGCGCCACACCCAAACCTGCGACCACGCACTCTCGTTGCGCCTCGGCCGAGGCCACTTCCACGGTTTGTGTGAAGTGCACGCGTTTTTCCTTGAAGTACTCTTCACACGCCAGCCGCGTGCCGGAACCCGGCTCGCGGATAAGTAGCGTGTAAGGCTCCAGGTCCTGCAGGCGCAGCGGCCCTTGCAGGCTCAACGGATGATCCGGCAGCGCCACCGCGACAATCGGATTATTGAGAAACGGCAGGAATTCCAGGCCCATGTCCTGGGGCACCATGGACATGATCACCAGATCATCGCGGTTATCCGAAAGCCTGCGGATTACCTGGGCACGATTGACCACGGTCAGGTGCAGTTGCACTTCCGGGTGCTGGCGCTTGAAAGCCGCAAACAGGTGCGGCACGAAGTACTTGGCGCTCGATTCCACCGCCAGCTTCAGTTGGCCCTGCAGTGAGCCCTGCATATCCGATAGCTGCATATCGAGGTTTTCCAGGCGCCCGAAAATATCGCGACTGGCCCGTTGCAGGGCTTCGGCGGCCTCGGTCATGTAGAGCTTCTTGCCGACGTAATCGAACAGCGGTTGGCCGATCAGTTCTTCCAGCTGGCGGATTTGCAGGCTGACGGCCGGTTGCGTGAGGGACATTTCCTCGGCGGCACGGCTGTAAGAGCGCAAATCGCACACCTCATGAAAGATCTGAAGTTGTCTTAATGTCAGCCTCATCAATGACTTGCGCATTATTTATCCCCTCTCAACCCCGGCCATACCGTCAACTATAAGTCTTTGCTTATGCATGACCCAATAATTATTGATTTTTGTTAATCCCTTGGCGGGCTTAGTGTGTGTCTCGCGACTGTCATGAAACATTTGGTCACGCGCCGACCCACCTCAAGCGGGTCGAAGAACGCAGCAATCGGCTCAAGGGAATTTCCAAGTGATAAAAAAGATCCTGATCGCCAACCGTGGTGAAATTGCCGTACGAATCGTGCGTGCCTGCGCCGAGATGGGCATTCGCTCGGTCGCGGTTTACTCGGACGCCGACCGCCACGCGTTGCACGTCAAACGTGCCGACGAAGCCCACAGCATCGGTGCCGAGCCCCTGGCCGGCTACCTCAACCCGCGCAAGCTGGTGAACCTGGCGGTGGAAACCGGTTGCGACGCGCTGCATCCCGGCTACGGCTTCTTGTCGGAAAATGCCGAACTGGCGGATATCTGCGCCGAGCGCGGCATCAAGTTCATTGGCCCTTCGGCCGAAGTGATTCGCCGCATGGGCGACAAGACCGAAGCGCGCCGCAGCATGATCAAGGCCGGTGTGCCGGTCACTCCCGGCACCGAAGGCAACGTCGCGGATATCCACGAAGCGCTGACCGAAGGCGACCGCATTGGTTACCCGGTGATGCTCAAGGCCACTTCCGGTGGTGGCGGGCGCGGTATCCGTCGTTGCAACAGTCGCGAAGAACTTGAACAAGCCTTCCCCCGCGTCATTTCCGAGGCCACCAAGGCGTTCGGCTCGGCGGAAGTGTTCCTGGAAAAATGCATCGTCAATCCCAAGCACATCGAAGCGCAGATCCTGGGTGACAGCTTTGGCAACGTGGTGCACCTGTTCGAGCGCGACTGCTCGATCCAGCGTCGCAACCAGAAGCTGATCGAAATTGCCCCCAGCCCCCAGCTGACCCCCGAACAGCGCGCCTACATCGGCGACCTGTCGGTGCGCGCGGCCAAGGCTGTGGGTTACGAGAACGCCGGCACCGTGGAGTTCCTGCTCGCCGAAGGCGAGGTGTATTTCATGGAGATGAACACACGGGTGCAGGTGGAACACACCATCACCGAAGAAATCACCGGGATCGACATCGTCCGCGAACAGATCCGCATTGCCTCGGGCCTGCCGCTGTCGGTGAAGCAGGAAGACATTCAGCACCGTGGTTTCGCGTTGCAGTTTCGCATCAACGCCGAAGACCCGAAGAACAACTTCCTGCCCAGCTTCGGCAAGATCACCCGTTACTACGCCCCCGGCGGCCCCGGTGTGCGTACCGATACAGCGATCTACACCGGCTACACCATCCCACCGTTCTACGACTCCATGTGCCTGAAACTGGTGGTGTGGGCGTTGACCTGGGAAGAAGCCATGGACCGCGGCCTGCGTGCCCTGGACGATATGCGCCTGCAAGGCGTGAAGACCACCGCCGCCTACTATCAGGAAATCCTGCGCAACCCGGAATTCCGCAGCGGCCAGTTCAACACCAGTTTCGTGGAAAGCCACCCTGAGCTGACCAACTACTCGATCAAGCGCAAACCCGAAGAGCTGGCCCTGGCCATCGCCGCCGCCATCGCCGCCCACGCAGGCCTGTGAGGAACATTCCAATGACTAAAAAGATCTTCGTAACCGACACCATCCTGCGCGACGCCCACCAATCGTTGCTGGCCACCCGCATGCGCACCGACGACATGCTGCCGATCTGCGACAAGCTCGACAAAGTCGGCTACTGGTCCCTGGAAGTCTGGGGTGGTGCAACGTTCGACGCCTGCGTGCGCTTTTTGAAAGAAGACCCGTGGGAGCGCCTGCGCAAACTGCGCGCCGCGCTGCCTAACACACGCCTGCAAATGCTGCTGCGTGGCCAAAACCTGCTGGGCTACCGCCATTACAGCGATGATGTGGTCAAGGCCTTCGTGGCCAAGGCTGCCGTCAACGGTATCGATGTGTTCCGAATCTTCGACGCCATGAACGACGTGCGTAACCTGCGCGTGGCCATCGAAGCGGTCAAGGCTGCCGGCAAACATGCCCAGGGCACCATCGCCTACACCACCAGCCCCGTGCACACCGTCGATGCGTTCGTGGCCCAGGCCAAACAATTGGAGTCCATGGGTTGCGACTCTATCGCGATCAAGGACATGGCCGGCCTGCTGACTCCTTATGCCACTGGCGAGCTGGTCAAGGCGCTCAAGGCCGAGCAGAACCTGCCGATCTTTATCCACTCCCACGACACCGCGGGCCTGGCTGCGATGTGCCAACTCAAGGCTATCGAAAATGGTGCCGACCATATCGACACCGCCATCTCCAGCTTCGCCTGGGGCACCAGCCACCCGGGCACCGAGTCGATGGTCGCCGCCCTTAAAGGCAGCGAGTTCGACACCGGCCTGGACCTGGAGCTGCTGCAGGAAATTGGCCTGTACTTCTACGCGGTACGCAAGAAGTACCACCAGTTTGAAAGCGAGTTCACGGCGGTCGACACCCGTGTGCAGGTCAACCAGGTACCGGGCGGGATGATTTCCAACCTGGCCAACCAGTTGAAAGAGCAGGGCGCTCTCAATCGCATGAGCGAAGTACTCGCCGAAATCCCGCGTGTGCGTGAAGATCTCGGCTTCCCGCCGCTGGTGACCCCGACGTCGCAGATCGTCGGCACCCAGGCGTTCTTCAACGTGCTGGCCGGTGAGCGCTACAAGACCATCACCAACGAAGTGAAGCTCTACCTGCAAGGCGGCTACGGCAAGGCCCCGGGCACTGTGAACGAAAAGCTGCGCCGTCAGGCCATCGGCAGCGAAGAGGTCATCGACGTTCGCCCGGCTGATTTGCTCAAGCCGGAAATGACCAAGCTGCGCGGTGAAATCGGCGCGTTGGCCAAGTCCGAAGAAGACGTGCTGACCTACGCCATGTTCCCGGATATCGGGCGCAAATTCCTTGAAGAACGCGACGCAGGCACCCTGGCCCCTGAAGTCCTGCTGCCGATTCCGGAGGCAGGCGGTGTGGCCCGTGCCGGTGGTGAAGGCGTGCCGACCGAATTCGTCATCGACGTGCACGGCGAAAGCTACCGTGTAGACATCACCGGTGTCGGCGTGAAGGCTGAAGGCAAACGCCACTTCTACCTGTCCATCGACGGTATGCCGGAAGAAGTGGTGTTCGAGCCGCTCAACGAGTTCGTCAGCAGCGGCGGCAGCAAGCGCAAGCACGCCACCGAACCCGGCCATGTCAGCACGGCGATGCCGGGCAATATCGTCGACGTGCTGGTCAAGGAAGGCGATGTGGTCAAGGCCGGCCAGGCTGTATTGATTACCGAAGCCATGAAGATGGAAACCGAAGTGCAGGCCGCGATTGCCGGCAAGGTGACCGCTGTTCATGTGGCCAAGGGCGACCGGGTCAACCCGGGTGAGATCCTGATTGAGATCGAAGGCTGATAACAGCCTTCGACACTACCGCTTAATCCTCGGGGGGGCAGGTGCCCTCCTTTTTTTTGCCTGAAACTCAGGCCTCTGTAGAGGGTTTGCGCCTGAAACTGACAAAGACCCCGCTGGGTGTGTAGATCAGCCTCGGCGTCAAGGTTTTAAGGTTGCTGGTGATCCTGTTGAAGCGTCCCTCAATCTGAGCAGCGTCGATAACACGTAACTGGCGGGTAAGCAGTTCGTCGTTTTCGTGTTCGACCTGGATATTCAGTGTTGTGCCCTTGAGGCGGGCGCTGTTGCCGACTTTCAAGGTGCTGTGCGCTTCACCCATGCCGAGGGTGAAGGCCAGGGTCGACCCGTTTGCCAGGTCAAGGTCGTGCTTGATTCGCGTCTGGCTTTTCAGCGCAGGGTCCAGCAGCAGCGTGCCGGCAACGTCAAGATTGGTTACCGTGCCTGCGGTGTAGGTTGCGCCTGCATCAATCGTCATTGTGCCCCCGATGTAACTCTGGTTGATCAGCGTTGCCCCGCGAGAGACTCGGCCTTGCTGATTGGCGTCCAGCGCACCGTCGAGGGTCCAGGCACCGCTGCCTATCCACAGGTGCTGGATACGAAGGGCGCCGTTGAAAGTGCCACCTTGGACATCGTCCAGCACGACGTGATTGGTGCCACTGCCACCGTCTACTTTGCCGTTGAATTGAGCGTTACCGCGCACAGTCAACACATCATCGCCACCCCCCATATCCAGGGCGATGCCTTTGGTGCCGCTTATCAGCCCATCGTTGGTGACTTGGTCATTGTGTTCTCCGATCAGCCTCACGCCGTAGCCGTTGCGACCGCTGATGATGCCCTCGTTGATCAGCGAGGTGCTCCCATAGGCCGGGCCCAAGTCCCCATCGTCTACCAGCACCCCATGATGTGCGCCGCGAATAACTCCACGGTTATAGATTTCGCCGCCGCCCATGGCGATGCCTTCGCTGGTGTTGGGGGCTCCGTTCTTGTCCGCGCCATTGGCCCCGGTGCCTTCAATGAGCCCGTAGTTGTGCACGCGTGCACGTTTGTCGATGTCCAGGCCATCACCGTCGCCATCATTCTCTTTGGATCGCTGGGCATCCGCGCCCCTGATGTTGCGGTAGTTGACGACGTCTGCATTGCCCTTGGATTTCAGACCGGCCCCTTTATGGCCGATGATTACGCCGTGATTGATCAGCGTCACATCGTCGGTGGCTTTGATGCCGTTGCTGCCACCCGCTACCGCTCCGTGGTTGACGATTATGCTTGCTGCGCTGTTCGCGCTTATGCCGCTATACGACTCCTTGAAGCGCGTGAAAGGCCCGGTGGATATGTGCCCGTAGTTGGTAAAATGACCGCCGGTGGCGAGTTCGATAGCGTTACTTTTTTCAGCATAAACAGGGGCTGCTGCCGAACAGCCAGGCAGGGGGATATAGGCCGCAAGCTGGTGGGGTACTCGTAACATTGGGTTTCGACCTCAAGTGTGCTTGAGGTCGAAAACTAACGCAGGTAACAGCCGACAGATGTCGGCTGGCAGAGCAGATGATTGTAAGAAGGCTCGCTGTCGGGATGTCGTCTGACGATGCTCGGTTAAAAGCTCATCGTCCATTGCCCCTTCAAACCCTGGTTGCGGCTATGGGTACCAGCTTGGCCGCTGTAGGCCAGGCCCAGGGTGTGTTGCTTGGATAACGCAAGATCAACGCCCAAGTTTACGTCGAGGCTATTGCGGTCCAGGGACGTGCCGGTAATGGTGAAGCCATCAAGCGCAACGGGTGCATTGCGATAGGTTTGGTGCACCTGGCTGTCAACCGCGCCGTAGAGGTGTTTCCAGCCGGCGCTGAGGTGAGGCGTGAGGCTGACCTGATCATCGAACCTGTAAACCGTCGCCAAGCGCAGGCCAACGGTGCTGTTAAGGTTCTGCTGGGTCTGCGCGCCGACGTTCAGCGCGGTCAGGCCGCCACTTTCCTTGAAACTGTCGCGGTGATGACGCTGGTAGCCGAGGCCAGCGAAAGGCTCGATGTGGAGGTCCTGGCTGCCCAATTGATAGCCCAGCTCAGAGAACAGCGTTTGGCTTTGGGCATCGTAACGAGACTTGAGCGAGTCCTTGTAAACGAGCAGGTTGACGTCGCGCCGGTTGGTCCCGGCATGGCTGCTGTAAATCGCCCCCAAGCGCAGGGCCAGCGGGCCGTCCTGACGCACCGCGTATGCGCCCAGGTGCAAGCTGTCCAGTTCGGTGGAGAAGCGTTGCGCCTTCAGGTCACTGGCCGATTTTGCCCCCATAACACCCACACGCCAGGCGTTATCCACTGCCCAGTCGGCGCCCAGCATCAGACCCTTGCTATCGTGCTTCAGTCCGGCGCTGCCGCTTCGTTGGTCGAGGTGGCCGCCGTTACTCACCCCTTGTACCCAGAAACGACCGTTGTCATCGTCGGGCAGGTTGCGCAGGGACGAGAGCAATTGGCTGCTGATGTGGCTGGTGACGGCGTGCGTGGCGCTGAGCAGATTCGCGTTTTGGCTACCGGCCAATTGCTCCAGGGCTGCGCCGATCCCGCCGGGCTGTGCGGCGAGTGCGTCATTTACCTTTTGCAGCTCCTTGAGCTTCTCCGAGGTCAATTCGCCGGACTTGAGCAGTTCAAGCAGCGCGGGCTCCAGCACCTTGGCCACTTGCACGCCATTGTAGGTGGAGGCTTGGCCAATGAAGTAGCCGGGGTAGGGCCCAGGGATTGGCGGCGTATCGACTTCAGGTTTGAAGGCCCCCTCAGCGTCGAGCGAATCATAGGGTTGGTGAGGCCTGTATTCAATATCGCCTCGTGCGTGCGCAGGTTGCACACTGAGGGCAATTACAAGACTGATAAATGCTGCGATTCTTTGCGGTGTAAAGGGCATGAATTACCGACCTCTGATGAATGAGGCCGGGAATGTAGCGGGGGCGCAGGCGGATAACTGTCAGGCCATTGACCGCTGGTTTGCGGGAGTTGTCTTTAGTCAGGTGCGATAAAAAGCCCATCTGCGTTTGGCCGACCAAGGCGCTATACAACGGTTGCTGCGCTTTAACTGCGGTGCATATACCCCTTGCCGAAATGCCGCTCCATGCGCGCCTGGATCAGCTCCAGTCCCAGTGACAGTACCCAATAAATGATTGCCGCCGTGGTGAGCATCTCGATGTAGCGGTAGCTGGAGCGGCCATAGGACTGTGCCAGGAACATCACTTCCCATACCCCCATCACCGAGACCAGCGACGAGTCCTTGAGCATCGAGATGAACTGGTTGGTGGCCGGGGGGATGATGGTGCGCATGGCCTGGGGCAGGGTGACGTGCCAGAAAATTTCCCTGTCACGCATACCCAAGGCCAGCGCGGCCTCGCGTTGACCATGGGGCACGCCGAGGATGCCGGCGCGGAAAATCTCGCTCAGGTAGGCACCATAGTTCAGCGACAACGCGATGATCCCGGCGACGATGGCGCCCGGCACCAGGCCCAGTTGCGGCAGGCCCAGGTAAATCAGCAGGATCTGGATCAGCAGCGGCGTGCCACGAAAGAACGAGGCGTAGAAACTGGCAATGCCAAACGCCACCGCGCTTTTCGACAGGCGCCCCAGCGCGGTGATAAAGCCCAGCACCGATGACGCAAGCATGGCGCACAGGCACAGGAATAGCGTCAGCGCCGCACCTTGCAGAAAACCGTTGGGCGCCAGGTGCAGGCCGACCAGGTTGGGCAGCTTGTCGAGAATGATCGAGAACTTCAGGTCAAAGCTCAGGAAGAAACTGGCAAACAGGGCGAACAGCGCCGCCCAGGTCAGGTAAAGCCGTATGCGAAAACTCATTGGCTGATGTCGGCGCCGATCCATTTTTGCGACAGCTTGCTCAAGGTGCCGTCCTGTTTGAGCTGGGCGAAGACCTCACGCACTTTGCTTTCCCACTGCGCGTCGCCTTTCTCGATGGCTACCGAGTTGGGCTCCGAATACAGCGGTGCGCCGGCCAGCTTGAAGCGCTTGTCCTGGGTCAGGCGCGGCTGCGCGGTAACCAGGTTGGTGAGGATTGCGTCCAGACGCACGCCGGCGCCCAGGCCCAGGTCCTGGAACGCCACATTGTCGGTATCGTACGGGGCGATCTGCACCTCTTCGAACGGGTACTGCAGCTGCGTGTCTTCGGCGCCTTCGATGACCAGGTTCTTGTTCAGGTAACTCTCGTAGCTGGAGGCACTGGTGAGCCCGACTTTCTTGCCGCTCAGGTCCTTGGCTTCGTGGATGCGATCATCCTTGGCGTTGACCACGATCACCGCGGGCGAGGCGTAATACTCAACCGGGAAGTCGAACACCTCGGCGCGTGCCTTACTCGGGGTCATGGAGCAGATGCAAATGTCATAGCGCCCGCTCCAGCGGCCAGCGGCAATGACGTCCCATGAAGGCGTTTCCAGGCGCAGCTTCACGCCAAGCTTTTGCGCCACGGCCTTGGCCACATCCACATCGAAACCGTCGAGCTGGTTCTGCTCGTTGAGGAATGAAAACGGCGGGTAGCTTTCCATCAGCACGCCAACCAGTTCCTTCTTCTGCTCGATACGATCCAGCGTGGCACCGCCAAAGGCTTGGGTGGAAGCAGCCAACATCGTCAGGCCCAGGGCCAACAGCGGTCTGAATTTCAAAATCGAACACCTGAATAAAAAAGAGGTTGTTATTAACCGAACGGTACGCATTAAATAGTTATAAGAACGACTCTCATAGTGAGTTATTTTCATAAGCATATGAGTAAAAAGCATATGGGCGCAGCACGCACAGTAATTCTCGATGGTGGCATGGGCCGTGAACTGCAACGCCGTGGCGCGCCGTTCCGCCAGCCGGAGTGGTCGGCATTGGCCTTGAGCGAAGCGCCGCAAGCGGTGGAGGCGGTACACGCGGCCTATATCGACAGCGGTGCCGACGTGATTACCAGCAACAGCTACGCGGTGGTGCCCTTTCATATTGGTGAGGCGCGCTTTGCCGCCGAAGGCCAGGCGCTGGCCGCATTGGCCGGTGAGTTGGCGCGACGGGCGGTGCAGGCGTCCGGCAAAGCGGTGCGTGTCGCTGGCTCCTTGCCGCCGCTGTTTGGCTCGTACCGGCCCGACTTGTTCCTGCCGGAGCGGGTCAGCGAGTTGCTGACACCGCTGGTGCAGGGCCTGGCGCCTCACGTCGACCTGTGGCTGGCGGAAACCCAGAGCTCAATCGTTGAAGCGCGAGCGATTCATGCCGGTCTGCCGCAGGACGGTAAACCGTTCTGGCTGTCGTTCACCTTGAAAGACGAAGACACCGACGACGTACCGCGCCTGCGCTCCGGCGAACCGGTAGCGGAAGCGGCCGAGGCGGCGGCGCAGTTGGGTGTGCAGGTGTTGTTGTTCAACTGCAGCCAGCCGGAAGTGATCGGCGCGGCGATCGATGCCGCGCGGGAGACCTTCGAGCGATTGGGCGTAGCGATCCAGATCGGTGCCTACGCCAACGCCTTCCCGCCGCAACCCAAGGAAGCCACGGCCAACGATGGCCTGGACCCGTTGCGCGACGACCTCGACCCGCCGGGTTACCTGCATTGGGCTGCTGATTGGCAGGCGCGTGGCGCTAGCCATTTGGGTGGGTGCTGTGGCATCGGGCCGGAGCATATTGCGGTGCTGGCGCAGCGCCTGACCAACTGATCCACCGCAGATTAAAGTGTGGGAGGGGCGGTGCGTGAGATCTAGATTCGGCAGTCGGCCAGCGTTCTCAGCTGGCCCGAACCACTCTGGTTCGCCTCAGACAACCAGGCCTCAAACCCCGCACCCACTTTGGGCCATTCCGAATCCAGGATCGAATACCACGCCGTATCCCGGTTCTGCCCCTTGACCACCATATGCTGGCGGAACACCCCCTCAAAACTGAACCCCAATCGCTCGGCCGCATACCTGGAGCGCGCATTGCTGTTGTTGCACTTCCACTCCAGGCGGCGGTAGCCCTGTTCGAACGCGTACTTGGCCAGCAGGTAAACCGCTTCGGTACTTTTTGGCGAGCGCTGCATCGGCGCGCCGAAGGTGACGTGGCCGATTTCAACGCGGCCTTGGGCTGGGACGATGGACATCAGGCTGAGGATGCCCTGGACCTGACCGGTCGCGCGGTCGATCACGCTGAAAAAATACGGATCGCTATGGGCCGCATGGTTGTTCAGCCAGGTATCAAAGGCGCCGCGCTCGGGAAACGGGCCGTAGGGCAAATAGTCCCATAGCTTCGGGTCAGCACCGGGCCCTTGTAAGGCTTGCCACAGTTGATCGCCGTGGCGCGCCGGATCGAGTTTTTCCAGGCGGATAAAGCGCCCTTCAAGCAGTTGAACCGTGGGTGACGGGACGCCTTTCCAGTCGGCGAGGGAAGTGGACATGCTGGGCTCCTTAAAGACCTTGGCGAAATTGGATGAAACCAGGGCGTTCGGCGATGCGTTCGTAGAGTTGGATCGCGGTGGCGTTGGTCTCGTGGGTCAACCAGTGCACTTTGCAGCAGCCATCGGCCTTGGCGGTGGCGTAGACGAACTCGATCAGCTTACGGCCTACGCCGGTGCCGCGTTGGGATGGGTCCACTAAAAGATCCTGCAGGTAGCACGAGTTCTCGATGCTCCAGTTGGAGCGGTGATAGATGAAGTTAACCATGCCCACCGCCTTGCCGTCCTGCCAAGCCAACGCCGAGTGGGTCGGCTCGCGGGCGTCTATCAGGCGTTGCCAGGTGCTTTGGCTGACGGCGTCCGGCAGTTCGGTGTTGTAGAACTTCAAGTAGGCCAGCCACAACGGTAGCCAGGCGGCGTGGTCCGCGGCGGTGACTTGGCGGATGTCGATCGGGGTCATTCTGCAACTCCTTGGGGAATGAAACGGGCGAGATTCTGGTCGCGCAGATCAGCGCTGCCGGCCAGGGCTTCACGTACGCCGGCCATATCGGCTGCGCTGCGGTTCTGGCTGAGCTTGCGTTTGCCGACCAGGCGGTCGATAGGCAGGGCAAAGCCAACGATGGCCTTGAGCATGGCGTCGATGTAGTCGGCCGGCGCGTCGCCGACGGCCCAAGGTTGGGCGCGGCCGCGTTCGTGGTGATCAGTGAGGGCGCCGACGACCTTGAGTAATCGCTCGCTGTCGCTGAACACGTCGGCCTTGCCGTAGGCGTGCACGGCGAGGTAATTCCAGGTGGGCACCACTTTGCCGTGCTCGGCCTTGGAGGGGTAAAACGCCGGGCTGACATACGCCTCGGCGCCAGCAAAGATGACCAGTGCTTCACTGCCGTTTTGCAGGTCGCGCCACTGCGGATTGGCCTTGGCCAGATGCCCATAAAGCGTACCGTTGGGTCCTTCGTCGGGATTGAGCAGTAACGGCAGGTGGCTGGCCTGCAGGCCGTTTTCACCCACGGTCACCAACTGCGCAAGGCGCGTGTGCTGGATCAGTTGCTGGATTTGGGGCAAATCATCGAGGGCGAAGGCGCGAGGTGTGTACATGGAAAATTTTCCTTGGCGAATACCTGCATCCTAGGCAGGCTAATGGCTCGTTGTAAGAGCCATCTAGCCCTCATTTCATAGGTCCAATATGCCGCCCGTCATCCCCTCGATGTCGTTCGACCCTGCTGGCATCGAGTTGGATCGCCGCCAGGGCCTGACACGCCAGCTATACGACGCCCTGCGCCTGCGCGTGCTGGATGGGCGACTGGTCAGTGGCACGCGCTTGCCTGCCACCCGTGATATGGCGGCGGCGTTGTCGATCTCGCGCAACAGCGTGGTGCGCGCTTACGATCAGTTGTATGCCGAGGGGTTTATTGAAAGCCGGGTGGGAGACGGCACCTACGTCTCACAGCTGCCTACAGCAAAAAAACTATCCACAAAACTATCCACAGGGTTTTCAACAGGCTTATCCACAGCCTTATCCACAATCCGTCTGGATAATGCGCACGATCAGGCCAGCGAAGTTATCCACAGTCGTGGCCTGGACAGGGTCCAACATAACCATTTGGTCCAGCCTCCTTGCGGGCCGCCGCGCGCTTTTCGCGTGGGGGTTCCGGCCTTCGATCTATTTCCTTTTGAGGTGTGGGCCAAGCTTAACGGGGCGTTCTGGCGCAAGCCGGACCTGGCGCAGTTGTGTTACGGCGACCCGGCCGGTGACCAACGTCTACGTGGCTTGATCGCCGCTTACCTGCGCACGGCGCGAGGTCTGCAGTGCACGACTGAGCAAATAGTGATCACCAGTGGCGCACAACAGGCAATCAGCCTTTGTGCACAGTTGCTGGTGGAGCCAGGTGATGGCGTGGCGGTGGAAAACCCGGGTTATCGCGCGGCAGGCCATGCCTTTGCGTTGGCAGGTGGCCGATTGCAGGGTGTGCCGGTGGATGGCGATGGTATTGACTGCGAGGTCTTGAACCGCCTGAAGGATTGCCGGGTGACCTATGTGACGCCGTCCCATCAGTACCCGTTGGGCGTGGTGATGAGCCTGGCGCGACGCCTGCAATTGCTGGCCTGGGCCGAGCGTACTGGCGGTTGGATCGTCGAAGACGACTATGACGGTGAGTACCGTTACACCGGAGCGCCCCTGTCGCCCCTGGCGGCGCTGGATCGCAACGGCCGAGTGCTGTACGTCGGCACCTTCGGCAAGGTGGCATTCCCGGCTTTGCGCCTGGGTTATCTGGTATTGCCGCCGGGTCTGGTAGAGGCCTTTACTCGGCGCCGCGCCGTGGACATGCGTCATTCCGAAGTCAGCACTCAGGCCGTAATGGCCGAATTCATGGCGGCGGGGCATTTCCAGCGCCATATTCGGCGTATGCGCCGTGCGGCCCTGAGCCGCCGCAATGCTTTGTTGGTCGGCTGGCCCAACGAACTGCCAGGCGTCGGGGCCTTGCCCAGCGTTGCAGCAGGCTTACACCTGACGGTGCGCGTGGACAGTCTGGCCCGTGAGCAAGCGCTGCTTGCCCAAGCCCGCGCGGTGGATGTCGAGATCAACGGCTTGAGCGGCTACTGGCTGGCAGATACCGGCCCACCACCGGACCAGCGTGCCGGACTGGTGCTGGGGTTCGCTGCCGTGCCTGAGGCGGCCATCGCACAGGCGCTGGCCCGCTTGCGTCGGGTGTGGCTGGCTTGAATACGATCCGGCACTGAGGTTACTTCACCTTGAAAAACAACCGCTGGGCCTGGTCCCGGTTTATTTCGCTGAGGTAGAACGCGGTTTTTTGCTGTTCGTTGAGGCCGTCAAGACTGTCGGCATCTACTCCCCGGGCGTGCTCTTGCGGGGTTTTCAAGCGGCCCCTGAGAAAAGCCCTGGCGGGCACCCATTCGGCCGAATAATGGAAGTGTGCATACCACAGCACAGTTTTATCACTGCGGTTACTCAGGGTGTACTCATCCAGGTAGACCTTGACAGGCCCTTTGAGCCGGCGGCGTTTGACGGTTCTCTTGATTACGATCTCGTTGTTTTGCTTAAGCCATTCCACGCTACTGATGGTGGGTGGGCGTTTCTTGATCATTTGCAGTTTCTGGCGAGCCGCCTCTTGATAGAGTGCCTGCGCCGCTTCGCTCAGTTGTTTGTTGACCAGAGCCGCAGAGCCCCCGTTGCTTTCGGTGGAGTTGCTTTGGGTCAGAGCCTGCTCAATGTTTGCAGAGGCCTGTTCCAGTTTTAACGCATGCTGGTGGTACAGCCATTCAATGCCAGTAGCGCTGCGCTCCGGTTTGATCGCCTGTTGGCCAGTGCGCTGCTTGAAGGCCCCCAACCCGTCCAGAAGCTCCTGGGCCTGGCTGATACTGGTGGCGACGTCCAGAGTAGTGGTGGTAGTGGTGGTCTCGACGGGATTGACGTGTTGCACCCACACACCTGGGGTTTTTTCGTGAAAGGTCGCCATGATCTGCTGGTTGAGAGGAGAGATGACATCCACCATGCCGGTTTCATCGCCGGCCTCTGTCAGTCGTGGTACTCCCACCAATACCCCGTTGTAGCGCGTGTGAATGATTTTTTTCTTTGCTCTTGGCGGTGTTGAAGGCGGTGTCGGGCGGCTTCTGAGCGTGTCCCGATCCGCGTGCAGCAGTTCCAGGCTACCCAGGGTTTCGCGGTAGAAATCGCGGATTTTTTCGCGCAGGGTCGTGATACGTGCAGGCAGCGCTGCGTCAGGAAACTCGTCCGGAAAATCCTGCAGGCGTTCGTCGATGATCTTGAACTGTTCCACCAGGCTGCCAAGGGTTTCGATGCGTTCATCCAAGCGCGGCTGGCTACGCTCCATCGACGTTTCATGCAAGGCCTGAATCGACAGGTTGGCGGCGTCGACGATGGTGTCAATGGCACTCCAGGCTGACGAGGCTGTGGCGATGCTGTTGCCGTCCAGGCATAAGTTGCGCGCCATCGACACTTGCAAGGCCCTGAGGTCGCGGGCGGTGTAGCTTGGCAATTGACTCCGGTAATTGCGAATTTGCTCGAATCCCAGCTCACCCAGCGCTTTGAGTTGGGTAAGCCGCGATTGGCTGTAGTTCAGGCGCTGGATCATGTCCTGGCTCAATTCGGTCATGATGCGGGCATCGTCGATATGACGATCCTGGGGATGGCTGATTTGATGTTCGACCTGGTCGAGCACGGTTTTGAGTTTAGGTGTGAAGGCGACTTGCGCTTCGGTGATACCGGTCCGGGTCAGCTCCAGTTGGGCGCTCACGTAGCGGATTGCGTGTTGCTGATAGTCCGCGCTGGGCGAGAACACATTCAATATCTTGAGCTGTTGCAGTGCCTTTTCGTAGTCGCTGCTCTGGCTCTTGAGTTTTTGCAAGTAGGTTTGGCGGCTGACCTCGGATGAAGTGGATGACGCGGTGTCCGACATTGCCAGACGGGCCTGATGCAACTCCAATTGCGCAGTGGGTTTGTTTTGTTCAAATAGCGTCAGGCGTCTTTTGGCTTCTATCGCGTTGATCTCAGCTTTGGATTTTGACTGCTCCTGCAGCTGCTTGGAACCGGCGCCGCGCAGGCGCAGACGAGTGTCGATGAACCATTGGCCCTGAGCGTTGTGAATCAACGCAGGCCCTGTTCGACCGGGCTGCTTCGGGTCAATGATGACCACCGCTTCATCTTCGCCGGCACTGACCTCAAACCAGCGTTCCCTCACAGGGGCGTAGTACTTTTGTGCCTGATAAAAGAGATGCTGGTACTGGTTTTTTGCGGTTTGCGCCGCGCCGAGGCCTTGCGGTTTGCTGACCTTGAAGCTGTCGAGCACGGTTGCGAGTTCGCTGGGTATGCGCTTGATTGCGCCGCTGGTGTGCAGGTGCGGTAAATGTGTGGCCGGCAACTCTTTCAGGGTCACCTCTTGTTTGATCGTGACCTGCTTTGTGCTGGTCGCTTTGGTCAGCTTTGGCGTGGTCTTGCGTGGGTAGCCGGTACGGTGGCTGCGGCTGGCGGCGTGCAAAGTGATCGCCATGCCGAGGTTCAACAGGACATCGGTGAGTGCCGACCACTCGGCTTGTTTTTCGTCGTGGTCATGGGCTTGCACAAAGGTTTGCAGCTGATCGACCACCTGCCAGATCCAGGCGCCCGTGCCGATGGTGCGCCCCAGAAACGGCAGCACCCCATTGAAGATCACCCAGCCGGCGTGTTTAAAGGTCGCCCAACGGCTTTCGGCGTTGGACACCGATTGGCGGTTGGCCAGTTCTATCAGGGCCTGGGCATTGGCCTTTAACATTGTGGTGAATCGATCACCGTTGAGTACTTCGGTGCCCAGGGTCATTGGCCCGCTCATGGTCCATAGCTTGTCGGGCTCCACCAGGTAATCGGCGACCGCCCAAGGTGAAGGCAGCGAGCCGGGAAATACATAGTTGGTATAGTCGCTGCGGACCGCATCCGGCAGCCAGGCCAAGACCGACTCGCACAAGCTGCTCGATTGCGCGATCGTATAGATGAGGTTGGCCGGCGACGGGAACTGCATCAGGGTTGGCGTGAACAGCGGCCGGTACAAGAGGCATGGCCCGGCCGCCGGGTCTTCGGGGCCTATCACGTACATGTTGGCGACCGTGTCCACAGAGGTGTCCGTGCGCCGGGTGGGCACGAAGGCCAAGGGCCTGAGTACGATGGTTTGCCCGTCCACTTTGCTGTCAGTGGCCTGTTCTTGCATCACCGCGGTCACATAACGGTAGCCCCGCTCGTCAATGCTGCCTTCCTGGCGGATCTTGGCTTGCAAGGCTTGCATCGGCAGTTGGATACGCAGGTGTTGGCTATATAGCGTATTACGGCGTGCAGATTCCTGAGTGTCATCCAGCAGCTTTTCCTTGATCAGCGCAGGGTAGGTACGGCCAATATCGGCATCGGTGGCCAGCGATTCAAAATAGGCCGGGGTCATCCACTCAGGCAGGTTGGAACCATTGCTGGTCTTGACCACTTTGTTACCGACGGGCACTGCAATCAGGTTTTGCAGGGCCAGTTCAACCAGGCTGAACGTGTTGCTCTCAACCTGGCCCGGAACGACGAAAGCGCCCCAGACGACCGGGCTCTCTATTTGCAGGAAGATCTTCTCCAAGGGCAGGTTAGTGCTATCCGGGTGGTCCTTGATCACCTTTGCCTTGATGACCTTCAACGCGTATGCCTCGATAGTAGGGACGTCGTCCAGGAACGACCGACCGGCATTCTGGTTATGCAGCGCGGCGAGGTCTTTGAGGTGCCGAGCATAGAAATTCGAGTCGCTGGGTGAAGCGTTTGTCAGCCAGTCGGGCATCTGCTCGCGGTACCAGGCCAGATCCGGGCTGCTTTGCGCAGGCGGCGGGGCAGCAGCAGGTGGCGTGCCCAGTGCCATATCGACGTTGTTGGTTTTGCGCAGTTCGGAGAAGTCGATTTCAGCGATGGTATCGATCTGCAATGACACCAATGCACAGGCTTGGTGATCAAAGAAATTGCCGTCCGGTTCAAACAGACGCCATTGGATTTGCGGGTCCGTGACAGAGCCCGACAGGTGCGCGGGCAAGGATTGGCCCAGGTGCTCCAGCGAAGGAAACTTTTCATAACCCTTGAGCAGCGAATGCGTGAGGACTGTGGTTTTGCCTTCGTGTTCGCCGATCAATACCGCGATGATCACATCATTGACGTGCTTGACCTGCCCTTCATCGTCGACTCGGTCGATATCAACCAGGCAAGCCCTGAGCTTGTAGAGGTCGTTGCCCTTTCTGTCGGCTTTGTCGGGGTGAGTGAACAGGGCGCGAGCCATGGCACACTCGGTGGCGGTCCAGTCATCGGCGGCCTCGACATTCCACACCGTGCGCAGCAGGTTCGACAGCTCGTGCCAATGTGGGCCGCTGCCGTTGGTTTGATTCCAATAGTTGATCGTTTGTTGCTGGTAGGCGCGCAGCATCGAAGGCGCCAGTTGGTTGATGGTCTTGGCGATTTCAGTCACGCGCACGGGCAGGTGTACCGCAGGCTCGATGATCGGTTGCTGCGTGAGAAAGTGCTCACCCTCGATGCACAAGATCGGCACCGCCAGCACTGTCTGCTTGGCGAGGACGTCGCTTAGGGCCTGGTATTCGATGGGGCCGGAGCTGACCCGGTCGTCATCCAGATTCCATGTAGGCGTTGCGAGCATGACGGTGTCTGGATCGATATCCAGCGTCGGGTACTGTTCCTGTAACGCCTCGCGCAGCAGCAGGGTCGCAGTCTCCCTGAACGAAGGGCTGGTAGAGAATTGGGTGAGCAGCGCTATCCGTGCATCCGGACGCGGTGTGTTCGAGGGCGTGGTAGTTGAGGCGGGGGCGTTCATGGTGAGGCTTCCCTGTCTGGCCGTTTGGTGGAACCAGCCCTGAGGTCAAGGCTAGAAATTTCCATGCTAGGGCGCGGCCACACAGAGAGGCGGTGCTTAGATAGGCCACCTTCACAAGCGCATTCGAAGGTACACGTCAAACCAAGGTGCTTCAGGTGCCGGATTTGATCCTGGTCCAGGCCCTTGTCCTGGCGCGTTCGGCTTTGCTGTCCAGGGGGATCAGGGTGTAGAGCGTGGCCATGGCGGTCTCGGTCGGATACAGGTTGGGGTTGTGGCGAATGGTCGGGTCGACCCACTCGGTAGCGTCCCTGTTTGGATTGGGGTACCCGACGAAGTCACTGATGGGTGCGATCACTGTGGGTTGCAGCAGGTAGTTGATGAAGGTGTAGGCGTCGTTCGGGTTTTTGGCGCCTTTGGGAATGGCGAGCATGTCGAACCAGATCGGCGCGCCTTCCTTGGGCAGGCGCATGTCCACGGTCACGCCATTCTTGGCGTCTTTGGCACGGTTGGCGGCTTGGGAAAAACTGCCGGAATAGCCCACCGCCACGCAAATATCCCCGTTGGCGATGTCGGCCATGTACTTGGAGGAGTGAAAGTAAGTGATATACGGGCGGATCGTCATCATCAGCGCTTCGGCCTTGTCGTAGTCCTTGGGATTGCCGCTGTTGGGGTCCAGGCCAAGGTGTTGTAACGCCAGGGGCAGGATTTCCGAGGGCGAGTCCAGCAGTGCGACGCCGCATTGCTTGAGCTTGCTGAGGTTTTCCTCCTTGAAGATCAGGTCCCAGCTGTCCACGGGGGCGTTGTCGCCCAGGGCCGCCTTGACCTTGGCTGGGTTGAAGCCGATCAGGATGGTGCCGTACATGTAGGGCACGGCATATTGATTGCCGGGGTCGTTGGTTTCGATCAGCTTCATCAGCTTGGGGTCCAGGTGCTTCCAGTTGGGCAACTGGCTTCGATCCAGGGGCTGGAACACACCGGCTTCGATCTGCTTGGCCAGGAACACATTGGACGGCACCACCACGTCATAGCCGGAGTTTCCGGTGAGCAACTTGGCTTCCAGGGCCTCGTTGGTGTCGAAGATGTCATACACCAGCTTGATCGACGGGTGCTGGGCCTTGAAGTCTTCCAGCGCCTTGGGCGTGATGTAGTCGAACCAGTTGTAGACCTTCAGGGTTTTTTCTTCGGCCTGGGCTGAGCCACTGACAACCACGGCGCACAGGGCGAGCGACTTGAGTATGTTCATTGGGCTGCTTCCTCGAAACCTTCCAGCACGTTGACGGCGTTGATGCCGATTTCCTCCACCGCGTAGCCGCCTTCCATCACGAACAGCGTGGGCTTGCCCAGGCGGGCAATGCGCGCGCCCATGGCCAGGTAGTCCGGGCTGTCGAGCTTGAACTGCGAGATAGGGTCGTCCTTGAAGGTGTCCACGCCCAGGGACACCACGATGATGTCGGCGGCGTAGCGCTCGATCTCTGTGCAGGCTTGTTCAAGCGCTGCGCTCCAAGCCTCCCAGCCTGCACCTGCGGGTAGCGGGTAATTGAAGTTGAAACCTTCTCCGATGCCTTCTCCCTGCTCATCTGCATACCCGAGGAAGAACGGAAACTCTGCCTCCGGATGGCCGTGGATCGAGGTGAACAGCACGTCGCTGCGCGCATAAAAAATCGACTGTGTGCCGTTGCCGTGGTGGTAATCCACGTCGAGGATCGCGACCTTTTTGCAGCCCTGATCAAGGAACGCCTGGGCCGCGATGGCTGCGTTGTTGAGGTAGCAATAACCGCCCATCAAATCGCTGGCGGCGTGATGCCCAGGCGGGCGGCACAGCGCGAAGGCACTGTGGGCGCCTTGCGCGATGGCGGCCTGGGCTGTGAGGGCGACTTGCGCGGCGCTGTAGGCCGCTTGCCAAGTGCCGGCGGTAATCGGCGCGCCACCGTCGAAACTGTAATAGCCCAACTGGCCGTGCAGGCTGGTGGGAATCACGCGGCGCAACGTGCGGGCGGGCCAGGTGTAGGGCAGCAGGTCGCCGTCCTGGCCGTATTCGGTCCAGCGTTGCCAGGCGCCTTTGAAGAAATCCAGATAGTCGCGGCTATGGACGCGTTGCAGCGGCGCCAGGCCAAAATCCTGCGGGGCCTGCACGGGGCCCAGTTCCCGCGTCTTGACCCGTTGCAGCACGTGGTCGGCACGCGAGGGCATTTCAAAGCAGGGCATCAGTTGCCCGTCCATCAGTTCACAACGGCCGTGGTGCAGGTGGTGATCGTCCGAGTAGATCGTCAGCATTTGTTGTTCTCCGCAGGCTGTATCGGTGTATGCAGTCTTGCGGTGGGCGCGGTTTATGAGAACGTCAGGAGCGGCCAAAAGGGGATCAATATGGCCAAAGTGTGTGTCCGCAATTCGCCCCTCATTGGCGCGTCATGCACGAAATCGGCTCGGCGTTACGCCGCTCCAGCGCACGAAGGCATGCCTGAAACTCGCCGTTTCGCTGAACCCCAGCGTCTCGGCAATTCGGTGGATCGGCCACAGGTTGTCAGCCAACAACTGTTTGGCGCGTTCAAAGCGCAACTCATCGAGCAGTTCCTGATAGCTGCAGCCCAGGTCATGCAGGTGCCGGCGCAGGGTGCGCGCCGAACAGTTCATCTGCTGCGCCAGGCCATCGAGCCCAGGGGCGGCGTGCAGTTGTGCGGCCAGCAACTGGCGGATTCGCCCCAGCCAGGCCTCGCGCCCGGTGAATTCGGTGTTTTGTTTGCGGCAACGTTCGACCATGGCCTGGTGGGTGACCGTGTCGGCCAGGGGCAACGGTTGGGCAAGCCAGCGTTTATCAAAGGCGAACGCGTTGGCAATAGCCTGAAACTGTAGCGGGCAGTCGAAGCTCTCGGCGTAGCGCGCCTGATAATCCGGCGCGTCGTGCTCAAAACGAGCGCCCAGCAAGGGCAGGGGATGGCCGAGCAGGTCGTCACAGATGACCTTCAGTGATCCCAGACACAACTCGACATTGAAGGCGGTCAGGGCCGGGTTTTCGCGGTAGTCGCCGGCCGTGAACCAGATACGTTCGCCGTCTTCCTCCAGGCTCAGTTCGAAGAGTGTTCCCAACAGCGCCGGATACCGCAGGGCCAGATGCAAAGCGTCACCGAAAGTGGCACTGGTGAGCAGGGCATAGCCCAGTATGCCGTAGGAAGAAACATGCATACGCCGGCCAACGATCAGTCCGATATCGCGCTGACGGGCCACGGCATTGGCGCACACTTGCATCTCCTGGTGCGTGGCGATGCGCGTGTCGGCGCGGCTCAAGTCCGCCGCGCAGATGCCGCTGCCGGCCAGCAACGCTTCGTGGGGCAAGCCTTCGGCCTCGAAGGTACTGAGTACCAAGGACACGGCATTGAGGGTGGTGAGGTGGGAGTGCAGCATGGGAACTTCCAGCCAGGAGAGGCTGGAAGTGGAGCAAGTTACATGCCGGTCAGCTCAGTTCGCCGCACAGGTCCAATTCCACCAGGCGACGGATTTCGCTGGTCTCCAGCCCGGCACCGAGCAGGGCGTTGAGCTTGCCGAACGCTGCCTCGCGGGTCATGCCGCCCCCGGACAGTACGCCCATATCGCGCAGGCGGCTGCCGGCCTCGTAGACGTCCAGCTCCACACCGCCTTCATGGCATTGGGTGATAGCAACCACCACCACATCCTGGTCCTGCGCACGTTGAAGGCTGGCCAGGAAGGCTGGGTTGTCACTTGGCCCGGTCCCGCTGCCGAAGCATTCGAGCACCAGCGCCTGGATGCCGCTGCCAATTACAGCGTCCAGTTGCGCGGCATCAATACCCGGCACCAACGGCAGTACGGCGACATTCGCCAAGGCTTTGGGCTGACGGTAATCCAGCGCGGCCGGCAGGGACTCGGCGTGGGCAATGCCACCCTGGCGTTGCAAGGTCGCAAACGGATTGCGCCCGAAACTGCGAATTTTCGCGCAACGGGTCGGCGCCATCAGCGCGCCGTGGAAGTACAGGTGTACACCCGCTGCCAGGCCTTCGCCCAATGCCGCCAAAGCACCGCTGACATTTTCCCAGGCATCACTGTCCGGCACGCCGGCCGGCAACATCGAGCCGGTGAACACCACCGGTGCGGGCAAGCCCAGCAATTGGAAACTCATGGCCGCCGCGCTGTACGCCAGGGTGTCAGTGCCGTGCAGGATCAGCACCGCGTCGCAGCCGTCGTCCACGGCTTCAACCACGGCGGTACGCAGGCGCTGCCAGTAGGCGGGGGTCATGTTGGCGCTGTCGATCAGTGGCGACATTTCCCGGAACCGCCACGTGGGCACTGGCGCGTCGGCAAGCTGTTCGCGCATACGCGCCTCAAAACCTGAAGCGGGTGCCAGGCCATTGGCGCTGGCCTGCATGCCGATGGTGCCGCCGGTGTAGAGCACCATCACGTTGTTAGCTGGTTGCATGAGAAATCTCCTGAACGAAAAACGCCGCCGGGCCCAGAGCATGCCCAAGGCCGGGCGGCGTGTCATCTAGCGGTGATCAACGTTGCGCTTGAGCGCTCAGTTCAGCCGAGGGTGCTGCTTCAGGCTTCACCGGATTGGCCGGCCAGGCCTTGCGGTCCAGGTCCAGGTCAGGGAACTGGCTGGAGTCGAACACCGGGATCTTGATGCCCGCCGCGCGCTGGTTGTCGTAGTCGTTGAGGATGCGCATGGCGATCTTGAACAGGAATGCCAGGGCGAACAGGTTGACGAACGCGAGCATGGTCATGGTGATGTCGGCGAAGGCGAACACGGTGCTCAGGTTCTCGATCGAACCCCAGAAAATCAGCACCAGCACCAGTGCGCGATAGCCCATCAGCACCTTGCGGTTATTGCCGACCAGAAAGCGCAGGTTGCTCTCGCCCAAGTAGTAGTTGTACATGATCGAGGTGAACACGAACAACGCCAGGGCCACCGAGATGAACATGCGGCCCCAGTCACCGACCACCGCCGCCAGGGAGTTCTGGGTCAGGGCAATGCCGTCGCCTTCAAAGCCTGGGGTGTAGAAACCCGACAGCAGGATCAGCAGCGCAGTACAGGTGCAGATCACGAAGGTGTCGAGGAACACGCTGAACGCTTGCACCACGCCCTGGGCGATCGGATGCTCTACCGAAGCCACCGCGGCTACGTTAGGCGCACTGCCCAGACCTGCTTCGTTGGCGAACACGCCGCGCTTTACACCCATGATGATCGCGCTGCCCACCAGGCCACCGAAGGCTTGGTCGAGGCCGAACGCGCTCTTGACGATGGTCGCGAGCATGGCCGGTACGTGGTCGAATTGCAGCACGATCACGTACAGGGTCACGGCGATGTACACCAGGGTCTTGACCGGTACCAGCAGGTCGGCAATCGACGCAATACGCTTGATCCCGCCGATGAACACCAGGCCCAACAACACCGCCAGCGCGAGGCCGGTGTAAGTGGTGTCGAGGCCAAAGGCGTTATTGAGCGAGTGGGTCACGGCGTGGGCTTGCAGGCCGTTGAAGGCAAAACCGAAGGTCACCAGCAGCAGGAACGCCATGACCATCCCCAGCCAACGCTTCTGCAGGCCGTGCTGGATGTAATAGGCCGGGCCACCACGGTAGGTGCCTTCAGCGTCGGTGCGCTTGTACAACTGGCCGAGGGAGCACTCGATAAAGCTCGAAGACATGCCCACCAGCGCGGTGACCCACATCCAGAACACCGCCCCCGGACCACCCAGGGTCACAGCAATGCCGACACCCGCGATGTTACCGGCACCCACGCGTCCGGCCAGGCTGAGCATCAGCGCCTGGAACGAGCTGAGTTGACCGGCGCTGCTCTTGAGGCTGTCTTTAAACACCGAGAACATGTGGAAAAAGTGACGCAATTGAACGAAACGCGAGCGGATCGTGAAATAACCGCCGAGCCCGACTATGAGCACGATCAGTACTTTCCCTGAGAGGAAGTCGTTGATGACTTCGAGCATGGAGTGTTCCTCGCTGATTTTTCTGATGGCAAACGCAGGACGGTCCGACGCATCGCTCAGCACCAGGCAGTGCACGACGCTTCGATCCCCATCCTTTTGCGGGTGTTGTTATTCATGCGGTTTCGCGTGGTACCCGGGCCTCGTTACCGATGGCCGCAGACGCGAGAGGGGCGGCACTATACCTAGGCGAGACTGATCCGTCTGCACGGGCTGATTAAAGGTTTCAGCCACGCGGTGGCAAGCAAGGTGGGTTTGCAGGGCGATATTGGAGTTTTTATGGGCTTCATTTCACAACCTTGAGGCAAAAAAAAGGGCCTGAAGAACGAGCCTTCAGGCCCTCAAAAGGTGAGAGGTGTCTAGTCCCTCAGCCTGGTGAGCGGTGCAACAAACGCTTAGGCCTTCAGCGGGACCAAGCGTGGAGCGATCATGTTTTCCGGGCGAAGGATGTCGTCGAGCATGGCGTCGTCGAGCAAGCCTTCTTCACGCACCAGTTCCAGCACGCCGCGGCCGCTTTCAAGAGCGATACGCGCGATGCGGGTGGCGTTTTCATAGCCGATGTAGGGGTTCAGCGCGGTGACCAGGCCGATGGAGTGCTCCACCAGTTCGCGGCAGCGTGCTTCGTTGGCGGTGATGCCGACGATGCAGTGCTCGCGCAGCATGTCCATGGCGCGTTGCAGCAGGCGGATCGAGTCGAAGATCTTGAAGGCAATCAGCGGCTCCATCACGTTCAGTTGCAATTGGCCGCCTTCGGCCGCCATGGTCAGGGCCAGGTCGTTGCCGATGACCTGGAATGCCACCTGGTTGACCGCTTCCGGAATCACCGGGTTGACCTTGCCGGGCATGATCGAGCTGCCTGGCTGGCGCGCCGGCAGGTTGATCTCATTGATGCCGGTGCGTGGGCCGCTGGACAGCAGGCGCAAGTCGTTGCAGATCTTCGACAGCTTCACCGCGGTACGCTTGAGCATGCCGGAGAACAGCACGAAGGCGCCCATGTCGGAGGTGGCTTCGATCAGGTCGGCCGCCGGTACCAGCGGCTGACCGCTGATGGTGGCCAGGCGTTGTACGGCCAGGGCCTGGTAGCGTGGGTCGGCGTTGATGCCGGTGCCGATGGCGGTGCCGCCCAGGTTCACTTCGGTGAGCAGCTCCGGCGCCAGGGTCTTCAAGCGCGCCAGGTCTTCACCCAGGGTGGTGGCGAAGGCGCGGAATTCCTGACCGAGGGTCATCGGCACGGCGTCTTGCAATTGGGTACGGCCCATTTTCAGCACATGGCTGAACTCGGCGCCTTTGGCGGCGAACGCCTGGATCAGGCTGTCGAGGCTGGCCAGCAGCGCGTCATGGCCCAGCAGCAGACCCAAGCGGATCGCGGTCGGGTAGGCGTCGTTGGTCGACTGCGCCATGTTCACGTCGTTGTTGGGGTGCAGGTACTGGTATTCGCCTTTCTGATGGCCCATGGCCTCCAGCGCGATGTTGGCGATGACTTCGTTGGCATTCATGTTGGTTGAAGTGCCAGCGCCGCCTTGAATCATGTCCACCACGAACTCTTCGTGGAAATCGCCGCGGATCAGGCGGGCACAGGCTTCGCTGATGGCAGCGTGCTTGGCTTCGCTGAGCTGGCCCAACTCGCGGTTGGCGTCAGCCGCTGCTTGCTTGACCATTGCCAGGCCGACCACCAATTTCGGGTAATGCGAAATCGGAACGCCCGAGAGGCGGAAGTTGTTCACCGCTCGCAGGGTCTGGATGCCGTAATACGCTTGAGCAGGTACTTCGAGTACGCCAAGCAGGTCTTTTTCTGTACGGAAAGATGCAGCAGAGGACATGACGGAAATCATCTCGATATGGACCCGGAACTGGCCGGAACGCTGCGAATGCTAGGCTTGTAGAAGTTTTTGGGCCAATGCTGTTAAACACTGGGCTATGCACAAACGGCATAATGTGGATGTGACCCAGCCATGATGGCGGGCGTGTGTGCCAAAATGGTGCATTCGGCGTGGGAGGCAATGATGAACCTTGAAAGCAAATGGCTGGAAGACTTCAGCGCCCTGGCGGCGACGCGCAGCTTTTCCCAGGCTGCGGAGCGGCGTTTTGTGACGCAGCCGGCGTTCAGTCGCCGTATTCGCAGCCTTGAAGCCGCGTTGGGCCTGACGCTGGTCAACCGCTCGCGCACGCCCGTGGAGCTGACAGCGGCGGGGCAGTTGTTCCTGGTGACGGCGCGCACCGTGGTCGAACAGCTCGGCGAAGTACTGCGGCATTTGCATCATCTGGAAGGCGGGCAGGGTGAAGTCATGCAGGTGGCGGCCGCACACTCGCTGGCACTGGGGTTCTTTCCGCGTTGGATCGCACAGCTGCGCAACGAGGGGCTGAACATCGCCACGCGCTTGGTTGCCACTAACGTCGGCGACGCTGTGCACGCCCTGCGCGAAGGCGGTTGCGACCTGATGCTGGCGTTTTACGACCCGGATGCCGCCATGCAGATGGACGCCGAGATATTCCCATCGCTTCACCTGGGCAACACCGAAATGCTCCCGGTGTGCGCCGCCGATGCCGATGGCAAGCCGCTGTTCGACCTGGAAAGCGAGGGCAGTGTGCCGTTGCTGGCCTACAGTGCCGGGGCGTTCCTCGGCCGCTCGGTGAATTTGCTGCTGCGCCAGCGGGCCCTGCGGTTCACCACCATTTACGAAACCGCCATGGCTGACAGCCTCAAGAGCATGGCTCTTGAAGGCTTGGGCATCGCCTGGGTGCCTCAACTGAGCGTGCGTGCCGAACTGGCTCGCGGCGAACTGGTGGTGTGCGGCGGGCCGCAATGGCATGTGCCCCTGGAGATTCGCTTGTATCGCTGTGCGTTGGTGCGCAAGGCGAATGTGCGGTTGCTGTGGCGCAAACTGGAAGGAGGCGCGGCGCAAAGTACCTGAGCCTGACACAGATCCAATGTGGGAGGGGGCTTGCTCCCGATAGCGGTGTGTCAGGCGCTGATTAGGCCACTGAAACACCGCTATCGGGAGCAAGCCCCCTCCCACAAGGTTTTGCGGTGTAGGGGACTGACTCAAGAGTCAATAAAACCGCCGGTTTGAGCGGCTAGACAGATGGTCATTCCAGGGGCTGTTTATCTGGATTATTACGGTATACTGCGCGGCCTTCGGCCGGTCCAACCGGCCGCGTTTCGAGGTCAGAACTCGCCGAGCGAAGATCAGGCAAGGCAAAAACAAGCGAGGAAGCGGAGTTGGCTTTAGCCAATGAGCATTCCGAGTTTGTTTTTAACGCAGCCTGACTGAGCGCAGGCAGTTCTGGCCCGAAACTAATTCGTACAACAAGCCACGCCGGTCTCCCGCGTGGCTTGTTGTTTTTTGACGCGCCTGCGGGCGCCCAGAGAGAAGAGGCACGACGATGAGTGCATTGGTTGGCGTGATCATGGGCTCCAAGTCCGATTGGTCCACCCTTAGCCACACCGCCGATATGCTGGAAAAACTCGGCATTCCGTATGAAGTGAAGGTGGTCTCTGCCCACCGCACCCCGGATTTGCTGTTCCAGTATGCCGATGAAGCAGAATCCCGTGGCATCGAGGTGATCATCGCCGGTGCCGGCGGCGCGGCGCACTTGCCAGGTATGTGTGCGGCCAAGACGCACCTGCCGGTGCTTGGCGTGCCGGTGCAGTCGTCAATGCTCTCGGGCGTGGATTCGCTGTTGTCCATCGTGCAGATGCCGGCCGGTATCCCGGTAGCGACCCTGGCGATCGGCAAGGCCGGCGCGATCAACGCTGCATTGCTGTCGGCCAGCATCCTGGGCGCCAAGCACCCGCAGTTCCACGCGGTGCTGAAAAAATTCCGTGCTGAGCAGACAGACAGTGTGCTGGACAATCCAGACCCACGCATCGCCTGAGGTTGTTGACGATGAAAATCGGTGTAATCGGTGGCGGCCAACTCGGTCGCATGCTGGCCCTGGCGGGCACTCCGCTGGGGATGAACTTCGCTTTCCTGGACCCGGCGCCAGATGCCTGCGCCGCCGCCCTGGGTGAACACCTGCGCGCTGACTACAGCGACCCGGATCACCTGCGCCAACTGGCCGACGAAGTCGACCTGGTGACGTTCGAGTTTGAAAGCGTCCCGGCCGAAACCGTGGCCTTCCTGTCGCAGTTCGTACCGGTGTACCCGAGCGCTGAAGCCTTGCGCATCGCCCGGGACCGCTGGTTCGAGAAGAGTATGTTCAAGGACTTGGGCATCCCGACCCCGGCCTTCGCCGACATCCAGTCCCAGGCAGACCTGGACGCCGCTGTCGCCAGCATCGGCCTGCCGGCCGTGTTGAAAACCCGCACCCTGGGTTACGACGGCAAGGGCCAGAAAGTGCTGCGTACCGCCGCCGATGTGGTTGGCACCTTCGCTGAGCTGGGCAGCGTCGGCTGCCTGCTGGAAGGCTTTGTGCCATTCACCGGTGAAGTATCGCTGATCGCCGTGCGTGCCCGTGATGGTGAGACGCGCTTTTACCCGCTGGTGCACAACACCCACGACAGCGGCATCCTCAAGCTGTCCGTGGCCAGCACCGACCACCCACTGCAGGCCCTGGCCGAAGATTATTCCAGCCGCGTGCTCAAGCAACTGGATTACGTCGGCGTGATGGCGTTCGAGTTCTTTGAAGTCGACGGCGGCCTCAAGGCCAACGAAATCGCCCCGCGTGTTCACAACTCCGGGCACTGGACCACCGAAGGCGCCGAGTGCAGCCAGTTCGAAAACCACCTGCGGGCGGTGGCGGGCTTGCCGTTGGGCTCCACGGCCAAGGTCGGCGAGAGCGCCATGCTCAACTTCATCGGCGTAGTCCCGCCGGTTGAGCGGGTGATTGCCATCGATGACTGCCACCTGCATCACTACGGCAAGGCGTTCAAGGCCGGACGCAAAGTCGGGCATGCAAACCTGCGCTGCAAGGATCGCGCAACGCTGCAGGCGCAGATCCTCAAGGTCGAAGCGCTGATCTCCGAGTAATAAGCCGGGAGTCGGCGGGAACCATTGGTCACCGTCGTCTCTCTGATTGCAGGATGATAAAGCCTGACTAGGCTTTGTCATGACCCACATTCAATCAGAGGGAAATGCCATGGGTATCATTGGAACCATCTTTATCGGCTTGATCGTTGGCCTGCTGGCGCGTTTCCTCAAGCCGGGTGACGACAGCATGGGCTGGATCATGACCATTCTGCTGGGTATCGCCGGCTCCCTGGCCGCGACCTATGGCGGCCAGGCACTGGGGATCTACCAGGCAGGCCAGGGCGCGGGCTTCATCGGCGCGCTGGTAGGTGCCATCGTGTTGCTGGTGATCTACGGCCTGATCAAAAAGAAGTAATCAGCCGACAAAGTCCTCTGCGCTGCGCAGGCGCAGAGGGCTAGAATGCTCGGCACTTGTATTTGCCGAGCCTCTCCATGCGCCGTCTATTCTTGACTCTCCTCCTGCTGGGCTCTGGCCTGGCGCACGCTGGCGAACTGCCGGAAACCGACTGGCTCGACCTGATGCCGCTTTCGGACCAGAAGGCCCTCGAAGCCATGCCCGAGATCGACCATAACTCCCCCGAAGCCCAAGGCACGTTCACTGAAAAAGGTGGCTTGAAGCAGAGCAAAGGCTTGCCCGCGGTGATGTATTCCACCAAGACCGTGGCGGCCATGAACGGCAAGAATATCCGCATTGGTGGGTATCCGGTGCCGTTGGAAACCGATGCCAAAGGCCGCAGCACGCTGTTCTTCCTGGTGCCGTATCCGGGCGCCTGCATCCATGTGCCGCCACCGCCGCCTAACCAACTGGTGCTGGTGCGGTATCCCAAGGGGTTGAAGCTGGATGATATCTACACGCCGCTGTGGGTCACGGGCATGTTGAAGGTGGAGAAGGTCAACAATGACTTGGCCGATGCAGCGTATGCGCTGGAGGCGGGGAAGGTGCGGGTGGTGAAGGAGTCCGATCTCTAACTGGCGCTACCAATCCCTGTGGGAGCTGGCTTGATCTGCGATGCAGGCGACTCGGTGTGTCAGTTGCACTGAGGCGATGCTATCGCAGGCAAGCCAGCTCCCACATTCTGACTGGGTTTACAAAGTGATATTGGTGATACGAACGCCCAAGGTGTGGCTTCTACCGGGGGCCAGACTCACCACATCATCCAACACATTCGCCGTCTCGATGCACAACATGCCCTGCCAGCCGTCATCGGCCATGTCATCAAGCGCTTTGGCTCGTTCGGTCCACGGGTTCCAGATCACGGTGGACTTCGAGCCTTCGCTGATGAGTTGGACGCGGCGCTGCCAGTCTTTATCGACAATGCTCAACTGCGCCGGTGTATCCAGGTAGATACGATCAGTTTCGCCAGTGAAGTGCAGCAAGCCGGATTGCTGCTTCTCGGTCCACCCATCAGCAGTATCGATATAGGCCAAGCCATCCACCCCCTCGACCTGCACGTTGCGCACGTCGCTCACAGCGAAGTAGGTGTGCAGTGCCTGGCTGAAGGTCACGGTGTCGGTGCCACGGTTGTGGCTGGTGAGGCGGATATGCAGTTGCTCGTCCAGCAGCAGGCTCAACTTCAAGTCGACCTCATGGGGCCAGCCGGGAAAGCCGCCCGCGGGAACCGGCAGCACCAGCTCGATGCGCAGGGCTTCACCCTCGATTGCTGTTTCGGCCAACTCCCAAATCGCGGTACGCACAAAACCATGGGCTCCGGCAGGCTGCTCGCTCTGGCGCATGGCTTTTACACTTTGCGGGTTGCGGTCGAACACACCAAACCACGGCCAGCACACCGGTACGCCGGTACGAATACCTTTGCCCTGCTTGAACACCGCCGCAGGGTTCGGCCAGATCAGCGGCTGTTCGCCCTCGCGCTGGTAACTGAAGATATGCGCACCCTGTTGGGCCACCATCAGCTCGGCGCCGTTGTGGCGGATGCGCCAGCAGTCCAGCTCGTCGATTTTCATCGTCTCAACGTGAGGCGTAGGCATAACAAAGCTCTCTCAAGTGGCAGGCAATGGGGCAATTGACCGTTAAAACCCGGCGAGGTTTAACGCGCCCGTGACGGTACCGAACGGGTGCGACCGCTGCCGTCGATGGCGACGAACACAAATACCGCTTCGGTGACCTTGCGCCATTCGCTCGAAAGCGGGTCATCGCTCCACACTTCGACCATCATCTGGATCGAGCTGCGGCCAATTTCCAGAGCCTGGGTATAGAAGGAAAGCTGTGCACCCACGGCTACCGGTACCAGGAAGGCCATGCGATCAATGGCGACGGTGGCTACGCGCCCGCCGGCGACCTTGCTGGCCATTGCCGTGCCTGCCAGGTCCATCTGCGCGACCAGCCAGCCGCCGAAGATATCGCCAAAACCATTGGTTTCACGCGGCAGTGCAGTGATTTGCAGGGCGAGATCGCCTTGCGGGATAGGATCTTCTTGTTCGAGTTCGATCATGCCGAGGGTGCCTCTGACCCGTGACGCTTCATGGGTATTTGAAGTGGATAGCCGTCTTCTGGAAAAACGTTTCAGCACCAACATACACCGCTCGATGCGTTTCTCGTAAGGCGAACTAAAGGGAAACTCTGCCAAATCGGCTGGATGGTACCCAACAACGTTTTGGCACAGCAGCCCCTCAAGACAGCGGGTCTGGCGCTTGCACTGGCGAGTATATCGAGACCCTGGCGCCACGACGACCTCCGGACGCTCATTTGGTCGGTAAATAGACGCTGTATCGGGGCTTTTGCGCGCAACTGTGTTCCTGGCGCTGTGCTTTTTCAGGCGATTTGCTATCTTGCCAAACCCGCCGCAAGTCACGGGCGTGCAGTCCTTTACGATGATTACTATAAGAGAAGCCTTGCCATGTCCTCCGTGCCCGCAAGCAGTGCGCAGCCCTCGCGCCCGCTGACCCGCAACGACTACAAAACCCTGTCGCTGTCTGCCTTGGGCGGGGCGCTGGAGTTCTACGACTTCATCATCTTTGTGTTTTTCGCCACCGTGGTCGGGAAACTGTTCTTCCCCGTCGACATGCCCGAATGGCTGCGCATGATGCAGACCTTCGGCATCTTCGCCGCCGGCTACCTGGCCCGCCCCCTGGGCGGCATCATCATGGCGCACTTCGGCGACCTGCTGGGGCGCAAGAAGATGTTCACCCTGAGCATCTTCATGATGGCCGTACCCACCCTGATCATGGGCCTGCTGCCCACCTACGCGCAGATCGGCCTGTGGGCGCCGCTCTTGCTGCTGCTGATGCGCGTCATCCAGGGTGCGGCGATTGGCGGCGAGGTGCCGGGCGCCTGGGTGTTCGTCTCCGAGCACGTTCCGCCGCGCCACATCGGCTACGCCTGCGGCACCCTGACCAGCGGCCTCACCGCCGGTATTCTGCTCGGCTCGCTGGTAGCTACTGCGATCAATACGGCCTATACCCCGGAGCAGGTCTCCGATTACGCCTGGCGGATCCCATTCCTGCTTGGCGGTGTATTCGGTCTGTTGTCGGTGTATCTGCGCCGCTGGCTGCATGAAACGCCGATCTTCGCTGAGATGCAGCAACGCAAGACCCTTGCTGCCGAGCTGCCGTTGCGTGCAGTGCTGCGTGACCACCGTGGCGCCATTGTGTTGTCGATGTTGCTCACCTGGCTGCTGTCGGCCGGCGTCGTGGTGGTTATCCTGATGACGCCGACCGTGCTGCAAACCGTCTACCACTTCAGTCCCACGGTGGCACTGCAAGCCAACAGCCTGGCCATCGTCACCCTGAGCCTGGGCTGCATCGCCTCGGGTGCGCTGGCCGACCGTTTTGGCGCCGGTCGCGTGCTGGTCACCGGTTGCGCACTGTTGCTGGCGACTTCCTGGACGCTGTATCACAGCCTGATGGCCCACCCGGACTGGCTGTTTCCGTTGTACGCATTGACCGGTTTGTTCGTGGGCACCATCGGCGTGGTGCCCTACGTGATGGTCAAGGCCTTCCCGCCGGTGGTGCGTTTCAGCGGCCTGTCGTTCTCCTACAACGTTGCTTATGCCGTGTTCGGCGGGTTGACGCCATTGGCGGTGTCGCTGCTGATGAAGGAGAGCCCGATGGGCCCGGCTTACTATGTGGCCGTCCTGTGTGTGATGGGGATGTTGGTGGGTGGGTATCTGTGGAAACGCGGTCGCTAACGCCAGCTAGATCCACTGTGGTGAGGGAGCAAGCTCCCTTGCCACAATGAGAGTGCCTGTTCCGTTTTTTACTTCGCATACCTTTGCTTCCCGATAGTGGCCTTTCATCTAATTGTCACATTGCAGACATAGAGTGTTCACACGGCCTCTCGATACTTGGCCCCGATCCAATTATCCCTATCTGCTAGGAGCAAGGCATGAAACTGAAACGTTTGATGGCGGCAATGACTTTTGTCGCTGCTGGCGTTGCGACCGCCAACGCGGTGGCCGCTGGTGTTGATCCGGCAATTCCGGCTTACGTCAAGACCACTGGTGTGTCGGGCAACCTGTCCAGCGTCGGTTCCGATACCCTGGCCAACCTGATGACCCTGTGGGCCGAGGGTTACAAGAAGGAATACCCGAACGTCAACATCCAGATTCAAGCTGCCGGCTCCGCCACCGCGCCACCTGCGCTGACTGAAGGCACCTCCAACCTGGGCCCGATGAGTCGCAAGATGAAGGACACCGAACTGGCGGCCTTCGAGCAGAAGTACGGCTACAAGCCAACCGCTATCCCGGTTGCCGTGGACGCCTTGGCGGTGTTCGTGCACAAGGACAACCCGATCCAGCACCTGACCATGGAGCAAGTCGACGCGATCTTCTCCTCGACTCGCCTGTGCGGCGCCAAAGCTGACGTTAAAACCTGGGGCGACCTGGGTGTGACCGGCGACCTGGCCAACAAGCCAGTGCAATTGTTCGGTCGCAATTCGGTATCCGGCACCTACGGCTACTTCAAGGAAGAAGCCCTGTGCAAAGGCGACTACAAGCCTAACGTGAACGAACAACCTGGCTCGGCTTCGGTCGTGCAGTCGATCAGCTCCTCGCTGAACGGCATCGGTTACTCGGGCATCGGCTACAAGACCGCCAGCGTGAAGACCGTGGCCCTGGCCAAGAAAGGCAGCACTGACTTCATCGAAGACAGCGAAGAAAACGCCCTGAACGGCAAATACCCGCTGTCGCGCTTCCTCTACGTTTATGTCAACAAAGCCCCGAACAAGCCTCTGGCCCCGCTGGAAGCCGAGTTCGTGAAACTGGTGCTGTCCAAGCAGGGCCAGGAAGTTGTCGTCAAGGACGGCTACATCCCACTGCCTGCCAAAGTGGCCGCCAAGGCCTTGGCTGAGCTGGGTCTGAAAGAAGGCAACTAAGCCTGCGATACCTGATGTAGACGCATGCTTTTCTGTGGGAGCGGGCTTGCCCGCGATGCTGGCGACGCGGTTTAGCGTTGAAATCGTGTTGATGCCATCGCGGGCAAGCCCGCTCCCACATAAGCAGTCTGCATCCCTAATTTTTAATCCGCTGCCAGCCCTGCTTCGCGGCGGATTTGTTGCGTCACTGCACTGTCATCTTTCTGTCATACAGGATCGCTAGGGTGTGCGCATGAATGATCTGGCCAATTCCACCATGACGACAACTTCTCCCCCCAAGCGCATTGATTTCAATACGCCTGAGCTGCAACGCAAGCGCCGCATTCGCGCGCTCAAGGATCGCCTGACCCGCTGGTATGTGCTGGTCGGTGGCCTCGCCGTCCTTGGCGCCATCACCCTGATCTTCTTCTTCCTCGCCTACGTCGTTGCACCTCTGTTCCAGGGCGCCTCGTTGACCAAGGAAGACGCGCTGACACCCGCCTGGATGCAGGACGCCGGCAAGCCGTTGATGATCTCCCTTGAAGAACAGAACCAGGTCGCCATGCGGGTTTCCGACAAGGGCCAGGCGCTGTTCTTTGAAGTGGACTCCGGCGCTGAGCTCAAGCGTGTCGACTTGCCGCTTCCGGCCGGTGCCAGCGTTGTTTCTATTGGTGAAGACCAGCCGGGCAGCCCGCTGGTTATCCTTGGTTTGTCCAATGGCCAGTCCCTGGTGTTCCGCCACACCTATAAAGTGTCGTACCCGGACGGCAAGAAGACCATCACCCCAGCGATTGAATACCCTTACGGCGAAACGCCGATCGTGTTGGATGAGGCCGGTCGCCCACTGGAGCATGTCGCCCTCAACGCCACTGACTCCACCTTGGTGGTGGCCGGTGCGGCGGGTTCGTACCTGAACGTGCTGTCGTTGAGCCGCGAGGAAAACATGATGACCGGTGAAGTCACCAGCGAGCAGAAGCGCATCGAGCTGCCGCAGATGACCGAACCGGTGAAAGCCATCTTTGTCGACCCACGCCAGCAATGGCTTTACGTGATCAACGGTCGCGCCCTGGCCGATGTGTTCAGCCTGCGCGACAACAGCCTCAACGGTCGCTACAAACTCCTGGAAGACGGCGCAGCCGAAGTCACCGCCAGCACTCAGCTGGTGGGCGGTATCTCGTTGATCGTCGGCAACTCCAAGGGTGGCCTGGCCCAGTGGTTCATGGCCCGCGACCCGGATGGCGAGCAACGCCTGAAACAGATCCGCACCTTCCAGATGGGCACTGCGCCCATTGTCGAAATCAGTGCTGAAGAACGCCGCAAAGGCTTCACCGCGCTCGATGCCTCCGGCCAGTTCGGCGTTTTCCACAGCACCGCTCACCGCACCCTGCTGGTCGACCCGGTGGTCGACGGCCAGGGCCTGTTCGGTATGTCGCCACGGGCCAACCGCGTAATCGTCGAGGCCGGCGGCAAGCTGCAACCGCTGTTGCTCGACAACCCGCACCCGGAAGTCTCGTGGAGCGCGTTGTGGAGCAAGGTCTGGTACGAGAACTACGACGAGCCTAAATACGTCTGGCAGTCCACCGCCGCCAACACCGACTTCGAACCCAAGATGAGCCTGGCCCCGCTGACCTTCGGCACGTTGAAGGCTGCGTTCTACGCCATGCTGCTGGCCGCGCCACTGGCGGTTGCCGCCGCGATCTACACCGCTTACTTCATGGCCCCGAGCCTGCGCCGCAAGGTCAAACCGGTGATCGAACTGATGGAAGCCATGCCGACCGTGATCCTTGGCTTCTTCGCCGGCCTGTTCCTGGCGCCGTACGTGGAAGGGCACTTGCCGGGCATTTTCAGCCTGCTGATGCTATTGCCTATCGGCATCCTGGTCGCCGGTTTTGTCTTCAGTCGCTTGCCCGAGTCGATTCGCCTGCGGGTGCCGGACGGCTGGGAAAGCGCGATCCTGATCCCGGTAATCCTGCTGGTGGGCTGGCTCTCGCTGTACATGAGTCCATACCTGGAAACCTGGTTCTTTGGCGGCGACATGCGCATGTGGATCTCCCATGACCTGGGGATCACCTACGACCAGCGCAACGCCCTGGTGGTCGGCCTGGCCATGGGTTTTGCGGTGATCCCGAACATCTACTCGATCGCCGAAGACGCCGTGTTCAGCGTACCCCGCGGCCTGACCCTGGGCTCCCTGGCCCTGGGCGCCACGCCGTGGCAGACCATGACCCGCGTGGTGATCCTGACCGCCAGCCCGGGCATCTTCTCTGCACTGATGATCGGCATGGGCCGTGCAGTGGGTGAAACCATGATTGTGCTGATGGCCACCGGTAACACCCCGGTGATGGAGATGAACCTGTTCGAGGGCTTGCGCACCCTGGCGGCCAACGTCGCGGTGGAAATGCCCGAGTCGGAAGTCGGTGGCAGTCACTACCGCGTGCTGTTCCTCTCGGCACTGGTACTGCTGCTGTTCACGTTCATCATGAACACCCTCGCCGAGCTGATTCGTCAGCGTCTGCGCAAGAAATACTCGTCGCTTTAAGAAAGGTAGAAGTCTGTGAAACAGAACTCCCTGAATGGATGGTTCAAGAGCGGCGCCCCAGGCGTCTGGATCAGCGGTGGCGCGGTGTCCATCGCGGTCATCATGACCATTGGTTTGCTGGCTGTGATTGCCGTGCGTGGCCTGGGCCACTTCTGGCCGGCCGACCTGATCCAGGCCAACTACAACGTGCCGGGCCAGGCCAACCATATCGTCATCGGCGAAGTGGTACAGAAAGAAGAAGTGCCGCGTGAGCGCCTCAAGAGCGCGGGCCTGCCGGTGCCGGACCAGGGCCCGGAATTCATGACCCGCGAGCTGATCAAGGTCGGCAACCGCGACTTGAACGGCAACGACTTCACCTGGATCGTCGGCGAATGGTTGAAGGACCAGACCAAGCCGGCCAACCTGATGGCCATTGAGCGTCGTGAGTGGGGCAACTTCTACGGCACCCTGGTCAACGTCAAGCAGGACGGCAAGGTCATCGCTGAAGGCGAGGCCGCATGGCCAGAGCTGCAAGCTCGCGTGGACCGTGTCAACAAGCTCGCCGCCCAGCTCAAGACCCTGGAAAAAACTGATATCGGTGCGATCAACGCCGGCCTGGAGCGCATCCGCCTGCACGGGCGCAAACTGGAACTGGAAGGCAAGCTCGACGCCGCCGCCCAGGCCGATATGGATGCCGACCGCGCCGAACTGAATGCCCGCTACCAGGACATCGAGGCGCGCCTGGCTGACCTGCACGCTCAGTTCAACCGCGACGCCCTGACTGCCCGCGACGGCAACGGCAAGGAAGTGGAGATCGGCATCGGCAAGGTGGTGCACGCCTACCAGCCTAACGCCATGGGCACCCTGACCAAGATCGGCTTCTACTTCAGCAAGGTCTGGGAGTTTCTCAGCGATGACCCACGGGAAGCCAACACCGAAGGCGGGATTTTCCCGGCCATCTTCGGCACCGTGATGATGACCCTGATCATGGCGATGATCGTGACCCCGTTTGGCGTGCTGGCGGCCGTGTACCTGCGTGAGTACGCCAAGCAGAACACTCTGACGCGGATCATCCGTATTGCCGTGAACAACCTGGCGGGCGTACCGGCCATTGTCTACGGCGTATTCGGCCTGGGCTTCTTCGTCTATGTATTGGGTGGCTCGGTTGACCGTCTGTTCTTCGCCGAAGCCCTGCCGGCACCGACCTTCGGTACCCCGGGCCTGCTATGGGCCTCGCTGACCCTGGCGCTGCTGGCGGTGCCGGTGGTGATCGTGGCCACCGAAGAAGGCCTGGCGCGCATTCCTCGCACCGTGCGCGAAGGCTCCCTGGCGTTGGGCGCGACCAAGGCGGAAACGCTGTGGAAGATCGTGCTGCCGATGGCCAGCCCGGCCATGATGACCGGCATGATCCTCGCCGTGGCCCGCGCCGCCGGCGAAGTGGCGCCGCTGATGCTGGTGGGCGTAGTGAAGCTGGCTCCGTCGCTGCCGCTGGACGGCAACTATCCGTACCTGCACCTGGACCAGAAAATCATGCACCTGGGCTTCCATATCTATGACGTCGGCTTCCAGAGCCCTAACGTCGAAGCCGCACGGCCGCTGGTGTACGCCACCGCGTTGCTGCTGGTGCTGGTGATCGCCACGCTCAACCTGTCGGCGGTGTGGATCCGTAACCACCTGCGCGAAAAATACAAGGCGCTGGACAGCTAACACGGCCCCCTGTGGGAGCTGGCTTGCCTGCGATGCAGACGACGCGGTGTATCAGTAAGACCGCAGTGATGCCATCGCAGGCAAGCCAGCTCCCACAGACACAGAATTTGAGTAAGCCGCCCCGGCGGTTCAACGAAACGAATTGGTAGCACAGGGAGCATCCCATGCAACACGAAAACCAACCTCACGGCATCAACATGTCTGCCCTGGGTCGCGACAAACAGAGCCTGAGCCTGGCCCAGGAAACCGTGGCCATCGAAGTCCCGGGCCTGAGCCTGTACTACGGCGAAAAACAAGCGCTGTTCGACGTCAGCATGAACATCCCCAAGCAGCGCGTGACCGCCTTTATCGGCCCGTCCGGCTGCGGCAAGTCGACATTACTGCGCACGTTCAACCGTATGAATGACCTGGTGGACGGTTGCCGTGTGGAAGGTGCGATCAATCTCTACGGCACCAATATTTACCGCAAGGGTGAAGACGTGGCCGAGTTGCGACGCCGGGTGGGGATGGTGTTCCAGAAGCCCAACCCGTTCCCCAAGACCATTTATGAAAACGTGGTCTATGGCCTGCGCATCCAGGGCATCAACAAGAAGCGCGTCCTCGACGAAGCGGTTGAATGGGCTCTCAAGGGCGCCGCGTTGTGGGACGAGGTCAAGGACCGTCTGCACGAGTCGGCACTTGGCTTGTCCGGCGGCCAGCAGCAGCGTCTGGTGATCGCCCGTACCATCGCCGTAGAGCCGGAAGTGCTGCTGCTCGACGAACCGTGCTCGGCGCTCGACCCGATCTCGACCTTGAAAGTCGAAGAGCTGATCTACGAGCTCAAGTCCAAGTTCACCATCGTTATCGTGACCCACAACATGCAACAGGCGGCGCGGGTTTCGGACTACACCGCGTTCATGTACATGGGCAAGCTGGTGGAGTTCGGCGATACCGATACCCTGTTCACCAATCCGGCGAAGAAGCAGACCGAAGACTACATCACCGGTCGCTACGGCTAGGAAGCTGTGGTTCTGATTGCACTGACGCTGCGGTTCTCCGCACCTTACCGGACGCTCCAAGGACGCCAACATGATTAGCAAAGAAGGCCTTACCCATCACATCTCCGCGCAGTTCAACGCCGAGCTTGAGGAAGTGCGCAGCCACCTCCTGGCGATGGGCGGGCTGGTGGAGAAGCAAGTCAACGATGCCGTCACCGCGCTGATCGAGGCCGACTCGGGCCTGGCCCAGCAGGTGCGCGAGATCGATGACCAGATCAACCAGATGGAACGCAATATCGATGAAGAGTGCCTGCGCATTCTTGCCCGTCGCCAGCCGGCGGCCTCCGATTTGCGTTTGATCATCAGCATCTCCAAGTCAGTGATCGACCTGGAGCGTATCGGCGATGAAGCCACCAAGATCGCCCGCCGCGCCATCCAGTTGTGCGAAGAAGGTGAAGCGCCCCGTGGCTACGTGGAAGTGCGCCATATCGGTGACCAGGTACGCAACATGGTGCGCGATGCCCTCGACGCGTTTGCGCGTTTCGATGCAGACCTGGCGTTGTCGGTGGCTCAGTACGACAAGGTCATCGACCGCGAGTACAAGACCGCCTTGCGTGAGCTGGCCACCTACATGATGGAAGATCCACGCTCTATCTCGCGGGTCTTGAGCATTATCTGGGTGCTGCGCTCGCTGGAGCGGATCGGCGATCATGCGCGTAATATCTCGGAACTGGTGATCTACCTGGTGCGCGGTACCGACGTTCGGCACATGGGCCTCAAGCGCATGAAGGCCGAAGTTGAAGGCTCCGCCGATCAAACGCCTAATGTTCCAGGCGAACCTGACGATAAGTAAGGTTGCCCGTGAAATTAACGCCCGGCCATTGGCCGGGCGTTTTCGTTTGTGGCAGCTGAATTTTTTGCGCGGGCGGCGAATAAAGTCCGAACGTGACTGCAAGGTTTTGGCAAAATGCCATCAGTCAGGCGTACTGCCAGCCGAGGTTTTTATAGGATGAAGGGTCGATGAGCAAAGTCAGTGTATTGGTGGTGGATGACGCCTCGTTTATTCGCGATCTGGTGAAGAAGTGCCTGCGCAATTACTTCCCCGGAATCAAGATCGAAGATGCGGTGAACGGCAAAAAGGCGCAATCCATCCTGATGCGCGAAACCTTCGACCTGGTGCTGTGTGACTGGGAAATGCCTGAGATGTCCGGTCTTGAGCTCTTGACCTGGTGCCGCGAGCAAGCGCATCTGAAGGCCATGCCGTTCGTGATGGTGACCAGCCGTGGCGATAAGGAAAACGTGGTTCAGGCGATCCAGGCCGGCGTTTCCGGCTATGTCAGCAAACCGTTCACCAACGAGCAACTGCTCAACAAGGTCAAGCAGGCCCTGCACAAGATCGGCCGCCTCGACGCACTGATCGCCAGCGCGCCGACCAAGATGAACTCGGCCTTCGGCAACGACTCCCTGAGCGCCCTGACCGGCGGCAGACCCGAAGCGGTCAAGCCGGCTCCGGTGGCGGCACCCAGTAAAGGTCTGCTCAACACCCCACCCGTGAAGGCCCCCGCCGCAGCGGCGCCGGCTGGCAGTCGCGGTCAGGGCCAGTTGCGCCTCGCAAGCGGCACCCAGCAATGCGTGATCAAGGCCCTGAGCATCAAGGAAGCGTTGCTGGTGGTAAAGCGCGGCGACGTCCTGCCTCAGGTACTGGAAAGCGCCGTGCTCGACCTTGAGCAGGGCGACAACGCCGAAGTCGCACGCCTCAACGGCTACCTGCATGCCATCGTCGCCTACGAGCCCAAGCCCGACAGCGACTGGTTGCAACTGACCTTCCGTTTTATCGACCAGGACGCGCAGAAGCTGGACTACATCTCACGCCTGATTGCCCGCGGCACGGCGCAGAAGCATTTTGTGCCGGGTGCCTGATGGCCTGAATCAAGCAATCGACCGGTTGTCTGATTCCTGCTAGATGGCTTGATTTATATCTGTACCGATATAGGCTCTCGATAACGCTTCAGTGTTGTCGAGCCTTTGCTATGCCTTGAAACAAAGCTGCCACGCCTTTGGTTGAGTCGTCGATTACGCTTTTTCTTTCCAGGAAAGGAGAAGTCAATGCCAAGGCACAAGGATGTGGTGTTTCTAGGAAGCTCGCTCAAGGATCTCAAGGATTTTCCTCTCGACGCCCGAAGGGCAGCCGGTTTTCAGTTGGATCTGTTGCAACAGGGTGAGCAGCCCTTCGATTGCAAGCCGATGAAAACGATCGGAAGGGGCGTCAATGAGATTCGGATCACTGAAGAGTCGGGAGCGTTTCGAGTGTTCTACGTGGTCAATCGGCCGGAAGCTGTCTATGTGCTGCACGCGTTGCGCAAGACCACACGGAAAACCGAAGGGCGGGATATCGAATTGGCGCGTGCCAGATTGCAGGAATTAGGTTAAGCCCATGACAAATCAAAAGTTACATACCGAACGTTTCAACTCTGTGTGGGATGCTCTGGAGGACACGCCAGCGCAAGCCGCCAATATGCGCCTACGCTCAAAGCTGCTGTTGGAGTTGTGCAACACCATTCGTAGCTGGGAGCTGTCCCAGAAGGATGCGGCGCTAAGGCTGGGTATCAGCCAGCCTCGCCTGAACGACGTACTAAACGGCAAGATCGACAAGTGTTCTCTTGATGCGTTAGTCAATCTGTCGGCCGCGGCGCAGATGAATGTGGATATCTGTTTCAACGCGCTGCCTGCGTGACGATCGTTTAGGTCGTCACGACGCTTGGGATATTGCCCAATTTTGCATTGGGCAATCGAAGGTCAGTCCAGCAGCAAGACCTTGGCCAGTACTATCTTGGGCCCTTTCATCTTCTTGATGATGATCCGCAAGCCTTCCACTTCCAGCACTTCCTCTTCTTCCGGCACGCGCTTGAGGGTGTCGTAGATCAGGCCGGCCAGGGTTTCGGCTTCGATGTGGTCCAGGTCGACGCCCAGCAGGCGTTCGACTTTGAACAGCGGCGTGTCGCCACGTACCAGCAGTTTGCCGGGCTGGTAGGCGAGGATGCCGCGTTCGGCCTTGCGGTGTTCATCCTGGATATCGCCCACCAGTACTTCCAGCACGTCTTCCATGGTCAGGTAGCCGATGATCTTGCCATCGGCTTCCTCCACCAAGGCGAAGTGCGCGCCGCCTTTGCGGAACTGCTCCAGCAGTTGCGACAACGGCATGTGCCGCGAGACGCGTTCCAGCGGGCGGGTCAGTTCGGCCAGGTTGAAGGATTCGGGAATATGGTCCAGGGCGGCCAGTTCCAGCAGCAGATCCTTGATGTGCAACAGGCCCACGAACTCATTGCGCACCGCGTCATACACCGGGTACCGGCTGAATTTGTGGCGACGGAACAGTGCAAGGATTTCCTTGAGCGGGGCGTTGAAATCCAGGGTCACCAGGTCTTCCCGGGAGTTGGCCCAGTCCACCACTTCCAGTTCGCCCATTTCCACCGCAGAGGCCAGTACGCGCATACCTTGGTCGCTCGGGTCCTGGCCACGGCTGGAGTGCAGGATCAGTTTGAGCTCTTCTCGGCTGTAATGGTGCTCATGGTGCGGGCCAGGCTCGCCTTGGCCGGCGATGCGCAGGATGGCGTTGGCGCTGGCGTTGAGCAGGTAGATGGCCGGGTACATCGCCCAGTAGAACAGGTACAGCGGCACTGCCGTCCATAGCGACAGCAGCTCGGGCTTGCGAATCGCCCAGGACTTGGGCGCCAGCTCACCGACCACGATGTGCAGGTAGGAAATCACGAAGAAGGCGGCAAAGAACGACACGCCCTTGATCACTTCCGGCGACTGCACGCCGATCGCGCCCAGCATTGGCTCGAGGATGTGCGCAAAGGCCGGTTCACCGACCCAGCCCAGGCCCAGGGACGCCAGGGTGATACCCAGCTGACAGGCCGACAGGTAGGCGTCGAGCTGGCTGTGTACGGTGCGCAGGATCTGCCCGCGCCAGCCGTTCTTGTGGGCGATGGCCTCGACCCGCGTGGCGCGCAGTTTGACCATGGCAAATTCCGCCGCAACGAAGAAACCGTTGAGCAGTACCAGGATCAGTGCAAAAAGAATCATGCCGAAATCGGCGAAGAGTGTAGCGAGGGTAATGCCAGGGGAAGGGTCCATGATGGGGTTTTGCAGGTTCCGTGTGTTCAATAAGGGATGACAGGTGAGCCTGAAAGGCAGGCGCAAGTCGGCCAATGTAGCGGCTGACGGGGCGCTTGCCTAGTGCCCGCTGCCGGGCGGGGCAAGGAACCTGTTCTCCAAAAGCATACAAATCCAATGAGGGAGGGGTGTAGAACCGTAGACATCGTTTACATCTGAAACCGGGGACATCGTTTACACATTTGAGGCTTGGACGCGGGTCACACCTCGCCCAAGCCC